>JBGSTX010000106.1:0-9595 GCA_041736305.1 Oligoflexus sp.
AGCGCCTGCTGCAGGGTGTTCATAGACGAGATTACATGGGATAAACGCTGGGCCATGACATCGTCAGTCGAGACGGATCCGACCACTCGCGCTACGAGGGCTTGGACATCGGCATCCATGCGACTCAAAGCCTCAAGGTGCTTGGTATAGAGTCCACCCGCACGCATAAGCTGGCTCTCCAGAGTACTTTTTCTGTCTTGTTCACCCTCGGGGCTATTCAAAATTGCTAGCTCTTTTTGCTCGATCTTCGCGGCGTTAGATGCCACGAGTTCATCTTGCTCGCCACTCCCTACTAGTACCTCGTTAGCCTTCTCTTTATGTGAGGTCGATAGATTGCTTATGAGGGTTACATGGCTCATGACATCGCGAACGGTAGATTCCATGAGTTTGCGAATGGCAATCAGTTGTTGCTCGGTCAAGAGGGTAAAGTCTCTTATAAAATCGATGAGGATTTTTGAAGCTAGGAATTCCTCTTTACGTTCCACGAAGAGCCTCTTTGCAGCGTTAGTCCCGGCGACCATCAAGTCCTACATCGAAATAATCTGGCTTACACAATCTGGTCAGCGTCCAAATTCCGATGTCGAAGCCTGTATCGGCAGGGGGTTGTCAAGCTTTATGGTGCCCTATCTTTTTTTAGGGAAACCCCTGTAAAGCCTCAACATTAAGGCTGGCCTCCGGACCGAATATTAGCTCAAAGCCAGATCAGGATTGATCTGTCAGGTTTTTGACATGGTCAGTGCACAGCGGATTTCATGATATACTCCCTAAAGAGTCGGACGACCTCCAGCTGTGTGAGCCCCATTGAGTGAAGACAAATATTTTAGAATTTTTCTACGATCATGTTGACGAAGATGACTGGCTAAACGGCCTTAATCTCTATACCTCGGGAAAAGTCGAAGAAATACGTGCTGTCCATGGACTGGTGACATCACGCATCATTTCCACGAGCCCTAAAGGTGAGGAGACTCGGCTCAAAATTCATCCAAATGGGCATTGCATTCAATGGATCGAGTGCACCTGCAAGAAAAATCGTGCTGGCGGTTTCTACTGTGAGCATCTAGCCGCCTTTATGATCAGTATTGATCGCGAAAAACCGCAGCTACTCGCTAGCCTCGACGCGAAAATGCCATTGAAACATCCTGTGGCACCCCGTCGCAAACCACAAAAAACCGAGGTCGAAAAAGAGAAAAAAGATCGGAATGAGGGCGCTGCCCAAACTATTCTGAGTCACCTGAAAGGTAATATTCAATACGTACGCCTCATGGCACATGGTCCAACTATGCGCGTCCGTTTGGAAATTAAACCAGGTGAATATACGAACTATCACCTTGAACTCGACGATGCGGCGAAATTTCTACAGAGCCATCCGAAGCTAGCCACGGCTAGCGACGAAGTCAAACTGCTCAAAGTTTCGACACAGCAAGTGATTCGGGGCACGCGGATATATCAGGAAGACGACGAGCGCATCGTTGCCGAACGTGTCATAGCGATTCCTCATACGCCTGCTGCGTTTCAGAAGCTAGCTGAGCAAGGCGGCAGTGTATCGATCTTCCCAGAGCCCCATAAAATGCTCACCCCTGGGGACAACCAAGGCAAAGAAGGCCACTTCGAATTCATCCCTCTGAAAGGGACTCAGAAATATCTAGGGAAAGAGTTCTTCTTTTTGCCGGAACGCGGCTACTGGAAGTTGACCGATGCTGACGTAACTGCTTTCTGGAATGACTTACCTATACGTAAAGTCTTTAAAGACGATGCATCGGCGCAGTTTATCCAGGATAATTTTAGCGAATTTTTCGGTGAAGGTCCCATTTGGCTCGATCAGAGCTTGAAGGAAACCATCATTGAAGGCACTCCTCGCTTGGCCGAGATTCATATCCATAAGGCAGATGAAGGCTGGTTCTACCTCGATCCTCGCTATCAAAGCGGTGGGAATTCGGTCTCGATGCTGGATCTCGTCAATCAGTTCAAAAAGAAGAAGCGCCAGTATTTCAAGCAAGATGGCAAGTGGATTCGCATCCCAGATTTTGTGAAGGATCACAGCTGGGAAACCGATGACTCAGGTAAATTCATCAAGGTATCCGCGATTGGCTTGATGCGACTGAAAGCAGCTGTGGGCGACTTTGATCAATTTGTAGGTAGCAAAAAGCTGCTCAATCAGATTCGCGATCATCTTGAGTTTAAGAATGACATTGAACTCCCAAGTTTAGCGCACACTAAACTCAATCTCCGTGAATACCAGATGACAGGTGTTCAGTGGATGTGGTGGCTTTATGAAAACAAGTTGCATGGACTCTTAGCGGACGAAATGGGTCTTGGCAAAACCCATCAGGCCATGGGACTCATGTCGGCGATTCAAACACGCGACCCACAGGCCAAATTCTTAGTTCTTTCACCCACGACGGTCCTTGATCATTGGGAGGATAAGGTCAACGACTTTTGTCCTAATCTTAAGCCTGTCAAGCACCACGGCCCAAAGCGTAGTCAGAACATAAGCAAGCTCATGGAAAACCATAGTCTGATGGTTACCAGTTATGGTGTACTTCTGCGTGACATTAAACAACTCGCCAGCATTCAATGGGCATCGGTCATCCTTGATGAAGCCCACTTTGTCAAAAATCAAGATACGGCCACCTACCAGGCAGTCTGCCAGTTGCAGGGTAGTATTAGGCTTTGCTTGACCGGTACTCCAATCGAAAATCACCTAGGCGAGTTAAAAAATCTCTTCGACTTTCTCGTACCCGGCTACCTCGGCTCGGATGAGTATTTTCGCAAAAACTTTATGCAGCCTATCGACAAGGGTGCCGAGCCAGAGACTGTTCTGGTCCTGCAGAAACTTATTCACCCCTTCAAAATGCGCCGCAATAAGGCTTCTGTCTTACACGACTTACCAGAAAAAGTCGAAGACATCCGCCATTGTCCCCTGGCTCAGGATCAGGTCAAACTCTATCGCGAGGTTCTCGAACTCAAGGCCAGACCGCTCATAGAAACCCTTCAGAATGATACCAGCCCGGTTCCCTACTTACATGTCTTCGCTATACTGACCCTTCTCAAGCAGATATGCGATCACCCATTGCTCGTGCGTCCGGGCCAGATTGATGACTATGAAAGCGGTAAGTTCGAGGTTCTCAAAGAGTTGCTGCGAGAGGCTATCGACAGTGGTCACAAGATTGTAATTTACAGTCAGTATGTAGAAATGATCAAGATAATCGCCCGCTATCTAGAATCGCAATCGATTGGCCATGCCGTCCTCACGGGACAAACCAAGAATCGCGGCAAAGTCATTGAGAATTTTCAGACTAACCCCGATTGCAAAGTCTTTGTTGGCTCTTTGCTAGCGGGAGGCATCGGTATCGACCTTACAGCAGCTTCCGTCGTTATTCACTATGACCGCTGGTGGAATGCGAGCAAAGAGAATCAGGCGACTGACCGCGTCTACCGCATCGGCCAGAACAAAAATGTACAAGTCCTTAAGCTGGTCACCCGCGGAACCTTAGAAGAGAAAATCGATCTGCTGATTGCTACTAAACGTGAACGCTTCGAGAAGTTCATGGATCAAGACGAAGAGATCTTCAAAACTTTTTCACGTAGCCAGCTGATCGAGTTACTGCAATAGCTATTCGGCCAAGATTGGTTGTTGCAAGAGGTCTCTGAGTCTGAACCGCACTATTTCCCGACCGAGTACCTCCATCGTTTCGGCGAGTGGAGGTGAATCCTTCCGTCCCGTTACGATCAAGCGAACACTCATGAAATAATCCTTAGGCTTCCAGGCGAGAGCTTCGCGGTGAGCATTCATCATGTCGTGGATTGATTTGGTATTCCAGTCGTAGAGCTCATCGAGCTTTTCAACCAGCTCGCTGATCATGCGCCGCATGTCGGCCTTTTCCTTGCCCTTCGGTATGAGATCAACATGCTGAAAGTCGAGAGCTCCGTTGAAGAAGAAATCATTCTTGTCTACGAACTGCTCGAAGCGGGACATTCGTTCAAGGACGAGTGGCCTCAATTGCTTTAAATAATCAGGTGCGAAGATCTCATCGCGGATGTAGCTTACAAAAGCGTCTTCACTCATCTTGTGCATGTAGTGCTGATTTAACCAGGTGAGTTTCACCAGGTCAAAGACCGGCCCCCCGAGAGAAACCCGTTTCAGTTCAAAAATTTCAATCATCTCCGCCAAAGTGAAAATTTCCCGGTCGCCTCCGTAACTCCAGCCCATAAGAGCCAAGAAATTATTCAATGCTTCGGGCAAGATCCCGGCTCGGCGATAGTAGGCAAGTGAAACCGGATTTTTTCGTTTTGATATCTTCGAACGGTCAGCGTTACGAAGCAGCGGCATGTGACAGAATACTGGCTCTTCCCAGCCGAAGGCCCTATAGAGTAGGACGTGCTTAGGAGTCGAAGATATCCATTCCTCAGCCCGAATCACATGCGTTATTTTCATCAGGTAATCATCGACGACATTCGCCAAGTGGTAAGTTGGGAAGCCGTCAGTCTTCAAGAGAACCTGATCATCGACGCGACTATTCTCAAATTCCAGCTCACCCCGTAAAAGATCATGAAATTTTGTGCTACCTTCCGGCGGAACATGCAGACGAATCACATGCGGCAGCTTCGCTTCGAGATTCTTTTGGACTTCCGTAAGAGGCAAGTGATAACAGGTTCCGTCGTAGCGAGTCGTTTGGCCTTCGGCCTTCTGCCGGTTGCGCAATTCTTCTAGGCGCTCGGCCGTGCAAAAGCAGCGATAAGCATGTCGAGAGTCTAATAGTTTCCGTGCATGTTCTGCATAAATCGCTGTGCGTTCGGACTGACGATAGGGACCATAAGGACCACCACAGTCAGGACCTTCGTCCCACTTGAGACCGAGCCAGCCGAGAGTCTGCAAAATTTGCTGTTCGCTAGAAGCTCGGGCACGAGTTTGGTCCGTATCCTCGATGCGCAGAATAAATTTACCGCCCTCTTTTTTGGCGAAAGCATAGTTAAAGAGAGCGATATAGGCTGTTCCAACATGTGGATCCCCGGTGGGAGACGGAGCGATGCGTACGCGAGTTTCACGGCCCATCGTGCTTTTTCCTTCAGTCATTCTTGAATTTCGACAGGAGATTCTTTATACAGGAGGTTCCCCCGTCAAGGGTGCTAGAGTTTAGAAAATTGTTATAGAGTGGAGAACCTAAGTCTGCAACCCTTGTTTCTCCCCCTATCGTACTGAATACCTTGAAAAATCTGGCGGTGTAAGATGGAAGAAAAGGCAGCCCAGTCTGTCGACAAAGAACGCTTTGGTCGCTTGTTTATCAACGATGTCGATAAGATTGACTGCGCGATCTTCGATCCCTCAGTCGGTGTTGTTGGGCAGTCCTGGTATGTTGATATCACTGTATCAGGCAAGCTCGATGCCAACGGTTTCGTTTATGATTTCAGTAAGCTGAAGAAGTTGGTCAAGCAGGTTTTGAAGTCTTCGGTCGACCACTCACTGGTCATCCCAGTGCAGTCTAAGCTCGTCCACTACCAGGACACGGATCGCGGTGAGCTTTGGCAATTGCAAGCGAAGAGCCGTCTTACTGGCGTGAATTCAGAATGGACCTATCTATGCCCAAAAGGCGCTGTTTATCCAATTCGCTCCGTTCAAGTAACCCGTGAAATCGTTGAACAGGAATGCACGCGTCTCATGCGCCATCGCCTACCGGAAGATGTCATCTCCGTCGAAGTGCATCTGCGCAAAGAAGAAGTCCAAAGTGGCCAGGCTTTCTTTCGCTATAGCCACGGCATTACGGGACATGACGGTATGTGTCAGCGCCTTTTCCATGGTCATCGCAGTTTGATTGAAGTCTATGTTGCCGACGAGCGTCGCCACGATCTAGAGCAGTGGCTTGCCCATGAAGTTCTAGGCAGCATCGTTCACATCGCTTCCATGGCACAGATCATTCAGCCTGACATTAATTTGCGGCCTGGTGTGCGCCCTGAAGTAACTAAGCCTATGACCCTTTCCTATAAAGGCAGCATGGGCCTCTTCGAGGCAACTGTTCCTTCGAACCGGGTATTTCTTGTTGAAGATGAGACGAGTATTGAATCGATCAGCCAAGAACTGGTTCGTGTTATCGCAAGAGAAGGAGTCGAAATCGGAGCGCCCATAAAAGTGAAGTGCTTCGAAGGAATTGGTAAAGGTGCCATTGCTGAACTCTAAGAGCTGCGGCCGTAAAAGTCTTTAACGAGTCGAATCCAAAGTTCTTTCAGAGGTTCGACCCCCTCAGACAAAAATGATTCTGGATGAAACTGGACGGCCAGGGCTGAAAAGCCCACGTCCGGCTCCCACAAAAATCCCTCTATTTCCTCAAAATCATTGAATGCCCAAACCCATGGCTCAGGGATGCTTCCTCGCTCTACCACCAGTGAGTTGTAGCGAGCGACCTTCAAGCTTGTGGATAAGCTGTTGATAAGTTTATTTTTCTTTTTAATTTTCACCACTTGCTCAGAGCCATGGAAGGGTGCATGAGCTCGAACAATACGACCTCCGAGAGCGGTAGCCAGGCACTGATGACCGAGACAAACTCCTAAAATGGGAACCTTGCCCAAAGCCCTCCGAATGAGCGCCATCGTTTCCGGAAGCTGCTCTGGACTCAGAGGTCCAGGAGACAAAACAAGAGGGGTAGTCATATCAAAGCGCGAGAGATTTTCTGGCGTCAAAATATCGCACTCAAGTCCAGTGTCATGAAACAGCCAGTCTATGAGGTTATAGGTAAAGCTGTCATAATGATCTAGATAAGTGACGCGCATGCTTCAACTGATAGTAGAGGTTCGGGTGACGAAGCAGACTATTAAATATTGGCTTTGCGGGATCCAGCTGACCTTAGTCTGCCTTTCAGAGACAGTCTATGGCTCGCATTATGAACAAAATTGGTCAAAAATCAATCAGTATAGCCCGGTCGAAAACTTTCAGTCGCAAGGATCCTATGGCTGGCGTTTGGGATTAGGATACTGGGAATCGAAAAACGCCCAAGATACAAGTGGCTCGCGGGAAGACTCTGTTTCAAGCCCAGAGACTGTCGCCGTCCCCACCCGCATCCCGCGCCTGCAGATAAGCAAAGGAACTTCATTCCCTTTGGATTTTGGTCTTTCCATTGCGCGCATTGCCGGCAAGGATAATGCCTGGCAATTAGGTGGGCATATGCAGTGGACCATATGGGAGGCATTTCAGAGGCCAACTTTGGCTCTCAGGCTCAAGCGGATGGAGACTTCAGGACTCGAAGGTCTCGATCGCCTGCGGACCGATGCCGTACAGCTTGGCAGCAGTTATGCGGTCATCCGCTTTCTGACCATCTCCGCAGCAGTCGGTTATCAGTGGGAGACCTGGGCCTGGAACGAAAATGAATCTCAGATGTCCTTCGTGGAAAATCAGACCTTGGCTCAAAATCAGAAAAGATCGGTACTCAGCTGGGGAGCGCATCTGCAGCTTTTTTCCCCCTTCTACGCTTTGTCCTTTGAGCAAAACAGGCTATCTACAACTGATTTTATCAACCATCTGAAATTTTCAGTTCAGCTTTAGCGCAGCTTCTTCCCCCACAAACTTACAATGAAGCTCGCTTATGAATTTTTGGAGCGGTTCGCCAGAATGTCGCCAAGGCTTCGCAACAGGCGCTCCGCGCTTCCTCCACCCTGCTGTCGACTTCCAGCCATCGCAGAATGCAAGGCTGGAGCTTTCTCCATTAAATCACCTACAGCCTGCTCTAAGCGCGCAGCACTCAAATCTGTTTCGCGCAGCACGAGCGCCCAACCGTGTTTAGAGAATGATTTCGCGTTGTCGATCTGATCACCGCGACTCGCGATTTCCAATGGGATAAGGAGCATCGGTTTGGCGAGTTCACGAAGTTCGAAGAGGGAGTTGGCTCCCGCCCTGCAGACGACAGCATCGGAGAGAGCTAGAAGGTGCTCAAGACCCTCGTTCACATATTCAAAACCTTTATAGCTTGGATGCGTAAAGCGAAGAGATTTTCCCTTACCACTCAGATGGATGATATTGAATTTCTGGACTAAATTCGGGAGAGCTTCTTCGAGAGCCAGATTGATGCGTTCAGCACCCAGACTTCCACCCATGAAGAGCAAAGTCGATCGTTTTTCAGCAGAAAAACCGCAAAGCTTTCGACCTTCTTCTATGCTCCCCGCGAAGAGCTGCTGTCTAACAGGGATACCTGCTTCGACGGCACCGACTCCTTTTAGGTAAGGAGCCGTCTCTGGAAAGGCATAAAAAATAAGCCGACAAAAGGGTTTTATCAAGCGGTTGGCAAGACCTGGCGTCAGGTCTGATTCGTGCGAGACAACGGGAATGCGAAGAAGCCATGCGGCAGCTGCGACAGGTACAGAGACGAAGCCTCCTTTGCTAAAAACCAGATCCGGCTGAAGCTTCTTCAGGTAAAGCAGAGATTGAACTGTCCCATAGGCGAGGCGCCCGACGTCAAGAAAATTATCCCAAGAAAAGTAGCGGCGCAACTTCCCTGTTTTAATTTCAGAAAATGCTAATCCCGCGCGTGCGGCCAACTCTTTTTCGATACCTTTTGAGCCGATGTAATGCACTTCCCATCCTAGCCGGTGGTAGTGCGGAAGCATTGCGATATGAGGCATGACATGTCCTGCGGTACCGCCGCCTGTAAGAACAATGCGAGTCATCCTGGTCTCCTCTTCGCAAAAGCTCTATCAATAGGCGATTATGATCACCACTTGAGGCCCCTACGACTTTCATATTCCAAAAACAGACGGTATCTGCAGAGATAAAGGATAGGCTTCTTCGATTGATCGGTACATGAGCCGCCTATCTAAAACCAAAGGGCGGAATCGGCCCAGCCTTCCTTCGAGGAAGCCCATGACCCTCTCGTCAAGGGGATTGAGGAGACAGGCCTGAAGAGTAGCGTCATCATCTCTAGCTAGAACGAAGCACTGATGCTCCTGAGCCTCAGCATATGAAATTTTGCTTAGGACCTGGGAATCTACATCACTGGCATCGAAGCTGTATAGACGGTCGAGCTTGAAAACTTCTGAGATTGCGTCTGCGAGACTATGCTCGGCTAGAATATGCGTTTGGAGGGTAGCCTCGTATGTACTTAGATTCCATTTCTGAGCGAAATGGGCCACGACCTGCACGTTTGTAGCTGTGAGATAACCCGCTTCCTGGAGGGCCTTCAAAAGTTTCATTCATTCCTCGCGCTTCAACATCCGCCAGCTCAGCTCAGGATAATTTTCGGAGCTGAACTCGAGACCCGCCTCTTTCATGAGCCGAAAATTCAGGCTTTCCTGCCTCAATCCCCAGTAGAGATCCCAATTCACGGTCGCTTTCCAAAACCAATCCTGACTATCA
Source organism: Oligoflexus sp. (assembly GCA_041736305.1). GTDB lineage: Bacteria > Bdellovibrionota_B > Oligoflexia > Oligoflexales > Oligoflexaceae > Oligoflexus. The sequence continues at coordinate 9,335 of JBGSTX010000106.1, forward strand.
CTATAGCGAGCTATCAGTATATCGATCCGTCTTGTCTTGTCCGCCACAGCAATTCTCATGTCATGCTGCTTAGTTGGTCCCTGCTGGAAGACTTGCTTTAACCAAGCTCGAGGCATTTTCATTTCAAGAAGACATGCTATCTCGACTGCCTTTAGGCCTAGTCTATGGCCCTTCCAGCGTAGAAACCCATCGTCACCGACACCTATACTTTCAAACCAGGGATTTTGACGGCCCGAGACCTGGATTGAATGGGGACTTTGC
>JBGSTX010000341.1:0-5858 GCA_041736305.1 Oligoflexus sp.
TGCTGCTGATGGAGTTGCTCAAGTCCTCGAAGAGATTTTCGGTCTCTGATTCCACTGCATTTTAATACGGGAGTACATGGGGTGATCCGAACCCCGTAAATCCATGCTGAGTAATCTCGAAGATTGCGCACGCAAAAAATATGTTAGATGCTGAAGCCGAATCGATTCTATCCTTTGATCCGTTCAAGGAGAAATCCGATGAAGGCTACAACACTCAGTTCTCTGATTTCATTGAATGCCCTGCTTTTTGCCTCGTCCGCTATGGCCCACATTCCTTACGTGGAGGGTCTTGATTTCAAAGATGTCTATGACGTGAAGGCTCCCGTGGAGAAGTCTCTCGCGCTCTACATGAGCTTCGACAATGCAGACGATATCGATCAGATTCGTTTTGTATTGACCGAGGATGATTTAAAAGCCGATCAAAAGAATATTGTACAAACTCAGGACGGTAAGATCGGTCGCAAGATCACCTTCAACACTATCGTGCCCCGCTGCGATCAGTATGCGGGGGTACTGCCCAAGCTGGCGCTCGTGGGGCCAACGCAAGCCGCGCTGACTAGCTCTTTCGCGGGCGGAGATCTGCCTTTCGCTGTTGAAGGTGCCGACGGAGTCTTTCAGCTCACAAATACGGTGCAAGGCAAAGCTTTCCAAGAAAAAATAGCAGGCACTAACTATTGGCGGCAGAACGAAGCTTCGCTCATTCTCACCGAAGCAGGTACCTATAAACTCTACATTTGGAGTCCTTCCAAGACGATCGGAGACTATGCCCTCGTCTTTGGCGATCAGGAAATTTTCGGTCCAGCGGAAACGGTTCAAGCCCTCAAGCGAATCGCTTACCTCAGAAGTGGCATGGAAATCAAAGACGAAGCTTGCAGACTTGCAGCAAAAAAATAGAGCCTAAGACGCGACTCAAAAGAGCAGAAGAGGAGTTAGCTCTGGGGACTATTATTGACTCAAAAGATATCGGTGATCCTTGGCATCTGATCATGGAGCGGAAGCTCCACCCGATCAGATGCAAGGTTCTTTACTACTGGCATCAATATCACCTTTTGATGCGCCCGGTCCGTCTTCGCAAGTCACATAGCTACGAAAGTCTGGGCCTTCGACGATCCCTGCACCAGGCGAGTCGGCTCTATTCCTATCATGGACCCAGAGCTTTTGAAGGTCGAGCTTCTATTCTGCCTCCGTCGGAGGAGGCAGAATGAGGGCCGTCAGGGAGCTAAAGGGAAAGGAAAGGGCGTCACCCCACAAATAGCGGCATGGGCGCCTGATCATCCACATCTACTTCGATAAGGTAAGGTCCGTTTGCTTCGCTCCTTACCGCTCTATCCAAAGCTTGGGTAAGCTCCGCCATGTTGGTGACATGTTCGCCTTCAGCTCCAAAAGCTCTCGCGATTGCGACAAAATCTGGGTTGAAAATCGCTGTACCGTAGCGTCGCTCATCGTTAGGCTGTTGCTGCGAAATCGCCCCGAGAGTTCCGTTATTGATCACAAGCAGAATGAACCTGGCTTGGCTTTGCACAGCCGAGCCGAGTTCGGCGAGCGTCATCTGCATGGCCCCATCACCGACGATACCCACGACCAGACGCGCGCGCTCACCCTGAGCCTGCACCGTGAGGGCCGCCGCAATGCTGGCTGGCAGTGCCCAACCCATCGTGGCGAGTTCGCGACTCGTCAGCAGAGTCTCTTCTTGAGTTAAGAGCAGATATTGGCTGGCCCATAGCGTGAGAGCACCCACATCGAGGGCAACGATCGACTCGCGGTAGCCGCTGAGAAAGGTGCTGAGCGTGAGAAATGCAGCGCCAGGATGCAGGCGACGCTGCGAGCTCGGCTCCATTGCTTTCATCAGCTTCAGTTCGTGTCCCTCCTTAATCTGACTGAGTTTGCGGGGAAGCTCCCGAGTCGTGCGTTTCGAATTCCTCAAAGTTTCTTGGATGCCCTCGAGGATTGAGTCGAGCGGACCTTCGGCTCGCAAGTCCACCTTAAACCCTGAGCTTGGCGTCGAGTGGCTCGGCTCGAGTTGGACGACGGTAAGTTGCGATTTTTGTGAACCGTCCTTATCCTGAAGGAAGTAACGAGCTTCCGTCACTCCTATCATGAGGAGACCCGTTGCGCTTTGCAGGGCTTCATAGGCACACTGATTTGCCGGGTATCCAAAAACACCAAGCACGCCGAAGGCATGAGGATGCAGCTCATCGACGATTCCTTTGGCATCAATTTGGGTGATAATAGGGGCACCCGTTAACTGGGCTATTTGTTCGATGAGGCGACCTGTTCCCTGCGCCCGCGGGCCCACGGCGATAACTACTTGCTCGGTAGAACTGACGATGCGCACTATGCTTTCCAACATAGCTGCTGAGAATGCATGAGCAGATTCACGGCGATCGACGAAGTGCCGGAGAGCATCGCTGCGCGAGAGGCCCGAGAGATCCTTAGATAAAAGATCATTCGAGACGGCTATGTGCCAGACGCCTCGCTCGCGTTGAAGTTCTGCTGCAGCGCGTCGCAAAACTGGGGGGAGCTGCTGCTCCTGCGTGATAGTCACACTGTTGCGGACGGCAGCTCCCACGATATGAGCGTTGTCGACATCTTGATAAGGCGTACGGTACTGGACCGCGCTAGGTATCTTACCTGTCACGCAGAAGACTGCCGCCCGATCGCGTTCAGCATCGAGCAAGCCGGTGATGGTGTTGGTCGCGCCAGGGCCTGAAGAGACGACGAGAGCACCGATTCCGCCCGTGAGCTTAGACGCCGCCGAAGCGGCGAGAGCTGCCGAACCCTCATGTCGCATAAGGACCCATTCGATCTCGCCCTGTCGTTTACGGATCGCTTCGATCAGAGGCAGCACGGAACTTCCTGCATAGCCAAAAACATGTCTCACGCCCTTCGACAGGAGGAAGTCGACGAGATAATCGCTGACATTGGTATCTCCGCTCTCACTCGCAGCCATCCTAGAGACGCTAGCCGCAGCGGGAGGAGGCGCAACTGTGCGAAGAAGCTGATCGCGGAGAGTAATGCCCCGCTGCAATGTATTTTGCCTCGGCGCAGGCATCTGAACCTTCGCCGCTGGGGCTGCGGCAGGCACATAGCCATGAGTTGGGCTGGCCTTCTTGTAGGGGAAGGGCACGTTCTCCGCAGCTACTTCAAAGATCAGAGCCAGGCTGCGGGTAGCGCGTCCCTCAAGTTCGATGAGGCGACCCGCTCCATCGCTGTCGCTTCGGCCTCGAAGTCCTAGACCATCCCGTCTTCCTAAAATACTGTCATCATCGACCGCAATCTCACCTTCTAGCACAAAAAAATAGACACCGTTGCCATGCAAGGGACTGCGTTCGTAGCTGAGCTTGGCACCGTTGCTCAACTCGAGAAAGGAAATGCGGCCAGTCCGCTGGCGGAGAGGCAGGACATTCTGATCGAAGACTTTAAGATCAGAACCTGCAGCCAAGGTTGATACGCCATCCCCTAAACCGACAGGCAGTCGAATCTTATCGACTCGGACCGGCGCTCCTTGCTCGTCAGAATCAATAAGGATTTGAAAGAATTCGAGAGGATCGACAGCAGAAGCGTTGCTTTCATTATGGTCAGCGCCCTTACCCGAAGACAGGACCTGCAGTTCGTATGCGGATATATGTCTGACTCGCCCAGTGCCTTCTTCATGTTTGAGCTCACCCGAAATGACGAAGGTGATTACTTCCGTATCGACATGAGGATGCATGCCGAGACCCTTCCACCCCGGCTGTGCCAGAGCCTCATCGATCGTGTGCAAGACTCCAAAGCGTTGAGGGGAACCATCGGCGGCAGGAGCGTGCTCGCCGAGCGTTGAGTAGAGGGTGATGCCGTCGAGCACGGTGCGATTTCTTTCTCGTGCCGCATAAGTCTTCGGGCTTTGACCTAGAAGTCGCGAAAAGATTGAGCCAGATTTGGGGTCTACTTCAAGACGCTGCTGGGCAAACTTCCGGACGAAATCAAAAGCAGAACTTCGGCTTTCTTCAAACATACAGAACCCCTCGATAGTGGCAGAATAACGCACTGCGATTCTTGCGTCTGCTTTTGGAGGCTTGGTATCACATCCCTCGGAAGCTGCACAAGTATGTTTTAGACAGGAGTTCTATTCAACAAAATAGGAATGACAAAATAGTTGCATCTAGTCATGAGATTTCCGAAGCATGCTAATATCGGAGTAGCTGAAAATTGATAAAAGGATAATATAAATGCTCTACCCGTCTCGCATCGCTTTCATTGCCATTGGCTTTTTCCTCGCTCATTGTAAGTCGAATCCAGTCTTGGAAGGCGACCCACAACTCTTTTCGGGTGAAGCTCGCGCCTATTCGAGCAAAGAAGCTATTACGATCTGCTTCAAGCAGACTTCGGCTGCGAGCGGGTGGAAAGACGTCGATCAACTCAACCAAGCCTTTAAAGATGCTATCGAAGAGGAGTGGGGAGCCAAAGCTGGCTTGAAGACAGACGGATGGAAACCTTGCAGTCAAATGCCAAATGCTATGGTTCACTTGAATTTCTTCGATTGTTCTATAGACGCTCCCGATTGTCCTGACCAAAATCATAGACCTCACGTAGCTTTTATCGGGCCGCCTCCTTCGGGTCAGCCGAATGTCGTAAATCTCCGGCGTGCATGGACCGGTCACTGGCGTGAGAAGGAATGCAACGGAAAGAAAGGCATTAACGGCGAAAAGGCGAAATCTGAGCTGGAATCGCGGAAGGAATGCACGCGGAACTATGGCCTCCACGAGTTCGGTCATATCCTAGGATTCATGCACGAGCATACTCATGCCGATGTCCCTGGCCCGGCCTGTGAACACGATAACGAGGAACATTATGCAAAAGCCGGTGTGGGCGCCGCGAAATGGACCTGTAGCGCAGGCTATGACGAAGATTCAGTCATGAACTACTGCTCGAAGGGTTGGTTCAACTGGAATAGAGGCCTCAGCGCGAAAGATGTCATCTGCGCTAAAGAGTTTTTTGCGAGACAGCCGTAGTCTCAAGCGGGAGTACTATCCTTCTTGCTGAGTGGCTGCCTGCAGCTATAGCGGGCCTTGCCGAGTTTTACTGACTGTATTTCGAGATCGCGGGTGAGGCGCCCTTTTGCAACATAGAAAAAGGGTAGGTGTGCGTCGATAGCCGCGAACGCCTCATAGCGATGCATATGCTGCTCCGGTGCAAACACGATCGCGCGCAAGAGACTCTCCACCTCGCTCTTACAAGCTTCGACTTTTTTATCCGCCGGTATCAGCAGCGGACAGACACCCTGGATCAATCCTTGCAAAAAACCAGCTTCGCTAGCCATTGGCGATTCTACCTGAGCTTTGACGTAAGGAAAGCTAGCAGCGGCTAAGCTATCGAGTGTGGCCTGCGGCCCGTGACGCCCTGCAGTCTCCTGCAAGATAAGGCGCGCGATCTGCACCGATGCCATAGCACAGAACTCCTCGATCTGCCTTAGCCAGGCGTTTTCCAGACTCGCTTCATCGGGGAGCGTCGGCAAGAGGCAAGCTCCCTGCGCGAGATTCAAGGCATCCTGGAAGTCCAGCTTGTTGCTATCGGCGGCGGGATACTGGTGAGTCCAGTCGCCCGTATAGGGGTCGAAGCTATACTGGTCGAGAAAGAGTGCCCCAAACCAAGCGATGGCGCTCATAGCCTTCTGTGTGTAGGCGACTTCATTCGCGCTCAAGGTGTAATGGGTGCCGATGCGGGTCCAACCTGGTTTGAATCCGTTTAAAATATTGAGAATCAGCTGGACGTACTGGCTTGAAAGCTCCCGGGGTATATTGAGCAGCTCATGCCCAAAGGGTCCGGCGCAGGCGCAGCCTGATCGAGCTTGAATGCCGAAGAAATCGTTGAGCAGCAGG
>JBGSTX010000139.1:0-13493 GCA_041736305.1 Oligoflexus sp.
TGCCCTTCGCGACTGAGATAGGTTCGACGCTGTCCGGAGCGGTACAATGTTCGCCGGTTTTATTCGCACAGTAGTAGGGTCGCGTTTCAAGGAGGACAGTATCCTGCCTCGTTGTTTTGCAGGCCGTGAGCGCGGCTAAAAGCACAGGGACGATGAGTATCTGGACACAAGAGAACATGGGGAGCTGCTCCAGCATTCAATTGAGCGATGATTTGATCCATCATACAGCTCAAGTCGCTTCTCAAGCAATCAAACCATCGCCTTTCCCATTATTACTTACGAACAAAAAGCTTATCCTCTCAAGAAAAATTGAGGCTACGATGAATATGAAGATATCTTGCGAAGTTTTTCCATAATCGTTACAAGGAAACAACTGACCAGCCAGTTGAAAAATTTAATGCGTTTTAAGGAGTAGCGATGATAGCTAAGACAATCATCTTTTCTGCAGCAGTTTTGGCAGTAAGTGCCTGCGGTAGATCTGGCGACAATGGAACAGACGCAAGCGATCTAAAAATTTATGGCGGCGCCAAAGTTGAGCAAAACGATGAAGTTGCTAAGTACACTGTAGTACTCTTGCAAAACAATCAGCCCTTGTGCAGCGGCGTCTTGATCGCGCCGAGACTCGTGGTAACGGCGGCTCACTGCCGATTAGGCATCAAATCAGGTCGACCTGCCTACGTAGGTTTTGGCTTGAAAGCTAAAAATGCTGAACTGGTTCAGATGAAAAATTTTATAGCGCATGAAGCCTTCGACGCAGCCGCGGGAGTACAAGGTTCAAAAGATGTAGAAGTCAACGACGTAGGCTTGATTCAGCTCGCGGAAGATGCACCAGCTGCGTACGAACCTGTTCAGGTTCTCTCCCGCAGTGACAGCCTCACTTTATCTGAGCCAGTCACCCTTGCTGGCTTCGGCAAAACCGATAAGAAGTCGGGCTGGTTTGGAACGATTGTCGGCGAGCTCTATCAAGTTGATACTAAGCTTATAGAAGAAGCGCCAAACGCCAAGGAAGTTTGGCTAGGTGATTCGCCAGGCAAGAGCTCATGCAACGGTGACTCGGGTGGTCCTGCCCTCGTTGAACGTCAGGGCTCTCTCAAACTACTAGGTGTGACTTCGCGAGGCCGCGACTGTAAGTCAGAGGTTATCTACACCGACCTTCGCTACTTCCGCGAATGGATCCGTCAAACAGCAGCGACCTTCGGTGAGTAATTCCTCCCGCTAAAACTCCCTAGACCATGCTGCGCATGGTCTAGCGGCAAAACTTCCGCAAAGTAAATATTTCGAAGTTCAAACAAAGCAGCCCTCGAATCCCCTCAGAACTCCGCCAGGCCTGTTTTCCAGGTCAATTCAGTTGAAAAACATTCAACTAAAAAAATTAAAAAATGATTTGAAATAGCTCTCTAGTACTTGCTGCTAGCGGCTTTGGGTTTCCTACATGTCGGTGATTTTCCTATACATGATATTATTGAGGGCTCTCATTCTCTGTTTACAGAATCATCAGATAAGTCTATCACGAATCCAACACAATCCCTTCCAGACCGAGGGAAGACGAAACTCGAACTTTAAAAATATTGTCTGAATTGACTTTGCAGGACACAGTCTCTGCAAATAGAGATCAATAGTGCCTTTTTCCAACTTTAGGAGACTTTAATGAGAACATCGAAGCACCTTGCAGTCGGCCTCGCGTTAGCCATGGGTCTTGTTGCTTGCGGTAAAGATAGCAAGAGCACAGCAAGCAAAGACGCAGAAATTGGCCTTCCATTGGCCAATGTAGCTGCTGATAAAGCTGACGTATCTGAAGATAAAGGCCTCGAAGAAGCCGCTCAACAAGTTGAGCAAGCTGCTCAGCAAGTAGAGCAAGCTTCTCAAGAAGCTCAAATGCCTACTGACCAAGGTGAGCAAGTAAATCAAGAGCTGCAACAAGCTGCTGAGAAAGTTCAGCAGTCGACTGAAAAAGGTCAAGTCACCCCAGAGAAGGGTGAGGAAATTCAACAGCAGATCCAACAAGCTCAACAACAAATTCAGCAGACTGTAGAAGAATCTAAGTCTCCTGAAAAAGGCCAAGAAGAAACTGCTCAAGAGCTGCAAGAAGTAGCTCAGCAGCTGCAACAAACAGCTCAGCAGATCCAAGAGCAAGTTCAGCAGCAGCAACAAGCTCCTGCTAAGCAAGAAGAGCAAGCTCCTGTTCAGCAAGAGCAACAAGCTCCTGCTAAGCAAGAACAAGCTCCTGTTCAGCAGCAACAAGCTCCTGCTCAGCAAGAGCAACAAACTCCTGCTCAGCAAGAGCAACAAACTCCTGCTCAGCAAGAGCAACAAACTCCTGCTCAGCAAGAGCAACAAACTCCAGTCGTAGAAGCTAAAGAAGAGCAAACTACTCAGCAGCAACAAACTGCTGAGCAAGAGCAAACTACTCAAAGCAGCCAAGAGCAAAAATAAGCTCTAATGCTTTGCAGAGATTGAACTGGCAGGTAAAGCAGCACTAGCAAACTTGTCATTCAAAAGGCGTCATTACTTCGGTGATGACGCCTTTTCATCTTTCAATAGAGCAAATCGCTAGAAGAAGAAGACTATGGAAGGTGCTAAAGTCGAATTCTTTGTTTACATAGTCCTCTGCAGAGACAATTCATTTTATACCGGCATCGCGAAAGATGTCGATCGACGGTATAGCGAGCACGCTGCTGGTCGAGGAGCGCGTTATACTCGGTCGCGTGGAGTCGAAAAGATAGTGTATCGGGAAGGCCCCTTAGGCCACGGAGATGCTTTGCGACGAGAACGGCAGATCAAGGCGCTGAACCGCAGTCAGAAAGAAGCTCTAATCAGCTCTCCCAGTGAGCCTGCCTTTCCTACGCACAAATAAATCAGTCAAAATATCTATCCTTGCTGAGGTTCATACCCAAAGCAGCGCATTGAATTGATGACGTGCATCTCAAGCTAATAAAAATGAGGAAACGGATTTTGGCCAAAACCTCAAGTCTATACAAGCGTTGGAACTGATAAAACCATGCCTTAGCTCAAATTGACGGAAAAAGTATATTTTGCTTGATGCTATCTGTTTTACTTTCCCCTCGCGTGTCACCAAAATAATGGGGGAGCTTGGCTAGAGCTTTTTTTGCTGCTAAGGCAAAGAGTGGTGGGCGGACAGAGCAGCTCCCTATGAATATAAATGTCTCGGCGCAGAACGCATGAAATCCTGGCAGCTTACAGTTTCTATACTTCTTGCTTCGGATCTAAGCGCAGACATCGGACCACTTTTAAAAGAGAAGATGATATGTCTAAACTCATTATAGTGTCCCATCGCTTGCCTTACACTTGTTCGATCGACAAGGGTCAAATCGAGCTGAAGCCGTCTGTTGGCGGATTGGCAACCGGTCTGATGCCGCTCCTGCAAAAGGACGCCATCTGGATTGGATGGCATGGTTACACGCAAAGACTGAGTAAGGCAGAATCAAAGCTGATCGAAAAAGAGTTTTCTGAACGACACTGTCTACCGCTCCCTCTGCCTGTAGAAAAGCAAAAAATCTTCTATAACGATGTAGCGAATGGGATAATCTGGCCCCTTTACCACTACCACGCTGACCATCTCCCCATGCACCTCCACGGCTGGGAAATCTATGAAGAGATCAACCGCCTCTACGCAGATTTTATAGCTGAGCACGCTGAACCAGGAGATGTTGTTTGGATTCATGATTATCACCTTCAAGTGCTGCCGCAGATGCTGCGCGAACGGCATCTCAAGGTGAAAATTGGTTTCTTCCTCCACATACCTTTCCCCTCCTACGAAATTTTTCGCATCCTTCCCTGGCGCGAAGAGATCTTGGAAGGAATTCTAGGGTCGGATTTGGTGGGTTTTCATACCGAAAGCTATGGACAGTATTTTCGCGATGCAGTGGAAAAAATTCTTGGGCTACAAAGCCAGGAAGACTGTATCGCACTCGATAAAAGGCGGGTGGAAATTGCAGCTTTTCCACTAGGGGTCGACTTCCAGCAATGGGCGGAGCTGGCCAACCGTGATGCTTCTAGCATACTCGCGTCTTCTCTCCAGAATCTCAAGGCTGAGCATCCCTTTCACCGCTTTCTCCTGTCGGTAGATCGGCTCGACTATACTAAAGGTTTGCCGCGTAAACTCTTGGCTTTCGAACGTTTGCTCGAGCAACACCAGGAGCTGCGAGGCCTGGTCTCCCTAGTCCAGATAGCCCCTCCAAGTCGTGATGCCGTTGCAGCCTATGGTCGCTATCGCAAGCAAGTCGAAGAACTTGTTGGACGGATCAACGGAAAATACGGTCTTCCCGGCTATCAACCTGTTCAATATATAGCTCGCTCCTTCAGCAGCGAAGAGATTAGTCTTCTCTATCCCATTACAGACGTTATGGTTGTGACTCCCCTCCGCGATGGGATGAATCTGGTAGCTAAAGAATTTATAGCTTCGAGAACTGATGAAGATGGTGTCCTCGTGCTCAGTGAATTAGCCGGGGCTGCTGCCGAACTCGGAGAGGCCTTGCAGGTCAACCCTTTCGATATCGATAAGACGGCTGCAGTTTTCTTCGAAGCTGTAACTATGGATGCAGAAGAGCGGAAAATGCGCATGCGAGCCATGCGCGCCAAAATACAAAATTTCGATACGCATTCCTGGGCCCAAACCTTCATCGAACGACTGAGCCGCATAGAAGAGAAGAGCGACGAACGCGAGTATGTCCTACCGAAAGACCTAGCTCTAACGCTCTTCGAACAGCGTCATCGGCTAGTGATCTTTATCGATTATGAATCCGCTTTGAATGGCGGAGCAGACCTTGATGAAACAGGCGCGCCTGACGCCCAGACTAAGATGCTTCTTACCCGCTTAGCCCGGCTCGACCAATGCGAAATCCACCTTATCAGCGAGCGCAGCAAAACTGAACTGGCTCAGTGGTTTGCTCCGGGCCCTCTCTATCTGCATTCCGAATATGGAGCCTGGACGATGCCACCTGGCAGCGAGGAGGCTAGTTCACGCTTGTTAAGCGATCCTAATCTGCGTGAAACGCTGGAGAAGGCTGGGCAAATATTTGAAGATTATGCGCGGCGAACACCAGGGGTTCTGATTCAGAAAAAGTCGGCTTCTGTCATGTGCTACTATCGGCTGACGGAACTTACCCGAGGCGAAAGAGCGATTCAACGCCTCCGCGAGCTCCTGACGAGCCAGCTTCCTATGGACTGCTTCGATCTGGTCGCCGGCAAGAGATACCTAGAGCTTCGTTTGCGTGAAGCGCGCAAGGATCGCATTGTTGCTGAGAGAGCCGCGCATCAGCAACCCTTCGAATATCTTCTGCTTATCGGTGACGATCTAGACGCATCCTTACCTCATCACGAGCAGACCCTCAATGTGCTGGTAGGCTCGCGCAAGAGCCAGACAAGAATTCAGCTCCGGAGCAGTGATGCTCTGCTGGAAATGCTGCGCTATCTGGAACTATTTATTTCGTCGGATAGCTTGCCCGCTCAGACAAGTCGCATATCTTCCGCTCAAAAAGCTGAAGGTATTAGTTTCATGCCACTTCTTTAGCTGTCATTTAGACAGCGCGCCAAGATTGACAGATCCACAAGCAGAAAGTAGATTGCTCTATGCCCAACGTCGTTTCGATGTGGGCGAGCTTTCTTACTGCTGTTGATTGCCTGATCTTGCGCTGAAGAGGAGATAACTGATGCGGAAGTCCCTGTCGATAACTCTGGTTTCTTTGAGCTGCTTAGCTCTTTTTCTGCCTCTAACGGCCTGTACCCACACCGATTCCCCTGCCGATGAAAGTCTTCAGATCAGCTCTGAGCCCGAAACTTCGAACGACGCCGATACTCCCAAGACCAATGCACCCTTAGCGCTAACTCCAAGCGAGGAAGAAGCTGCTATCGTCGAGCAAATTGCTCCCAATGTAGCTCCTCCAGCTCCTGAGAACAGTGAAAGTGGCGACTTCCTCAACCCGAGTGAGGTTGGCTTGACCCAAGGTGCGCCAGACACAAGCATGGGAGAACTAGATAGTACGTATACTGAGCCTGCACCTGCCCCCAAGAAAAAGAGTAAAGCTAAAGGCAAGTCCAAAGCTCAGAAAAAAGTCCGTGCAAACCTTCCGCTTGAAGACGGCACAGATTCTTCCGCCCTTCAAAGCGAGTCGACTCTTAGCGATCCGACCAGCCACGTCGCTGAGGCCAGCGTCATTTTTAGTCCAGGTAGCGCAGTCATTCCGAAAAAATACCAAGCTAAACTCGTTGAGGTAGCCCATCAGTTGCAGGCTGATCGCAAATTGAAAGTAGTGCTGTCTGGCCACGCGGATTCCACAAGCAATGCCAAGCGCAATCGAGCTCTTGCCAAGAAACGCGCTCAAGCCGTCAAAAGTCTTCTCTTGAAAAATGGCGTTAAAGCGGCTCAGGTTCAGATCGAAGCTGCCAAACCGCTTTTAGCTTCAAATCGCGACGCAGCACGCAAGCTAGAACTGTTTCTTAAATAATCGGGGTGGCTTTCCGCGCCGATAAAAAAAGCTCTGACCAATTTGGCCAGAGCTTTTTTTCGTTTTAAAGGAGCCTCTTAGCGAGCGAAGCTAGCTTACTTTGGATAGAAGATACGGAACACAACTCGACGGTTGATCTGCCGTCCCTGGTAATTGCCATTGTCAGCTACAGGTCGCGTTTCTCCGTAGGTGCGAAGTTCGATCTTCGAACCGTCGACACTTAGGTTTTTCACGATATAGTCACGAGTCGTCGTGGCCCGACTCAAGCCGAGGCCTTGGTTGTATTCTTCTGAGCCTACAGAATCCGTATGGCCCTCCATGATAATCCGCTCGTAGCCGGTCTTCTTTAGGTGATCCGTCAGCTCTTTCAAGATATCGTGCGTTCCCGGCAGTACCCGGCTCGACGAGTCAAAGGCAAAGTTCACCCCCCTCAAGACAAAGACTTCGTCACCCTCGCCTGGCGGCTCTGCGGGACCAACTGGTTCCCTAGGAGCCTCAACAAACCTCGCGATAGGTGTCGGCTTCTTCTGCGGCTTCCTCGGAGCAGGGCGGACAATTTTTGGCTCCTTTTTCTTGCCTTCGAAACCAAAAGCATAATTGAGGCCCGTATATATACGCCAATCGGCTGAGGCCGTACCGTTATCTATCTCGGTTCCTGCACCGCCGTGAAGCGCTAATTGATCGGTCATGTCGTACTTGAGGCCGGCGAGGACTTCCGATGCCGAAGCGCTGCGCGCTTTCACTGTTTTGGTTTCTTTGTCGGCAGGAAATGCAAAATAGCTTTCAACGATAAGCTTGGTATCTATCGTTGTGAAGAGGTAGCTAGCAGCTACCGAGGCGATAATCTGATCGCCGAGTGGCTCGATAGGAAAGTCAATGATTGCCTTTCCTGGGGAGCGAATCCGGTAGCCGGCGTTGACGCCAACAGCAATTTTTTCCATAAAAGTGCTATCGACCGCGACTTCCAGATTGATCGTCGGGCCAGCATCTTTACCAACGTAGGGATTGTTTTCGACGAGGTTATAATTACCCGACGCCACGAACGCGATACCCCCAGAGCGGTCACCCCAGAGTCTTAGTTTGGTATTGGCCCGAATTTCGGTCATGCCCTTGTCGCCGAATTCTCCGCGACTACCTTTAAAACTGACATCCTGATAGACGACATGGGGCAGGCTAATCCCGAAATCCCAGAAGTCGGTCAAACCTATGCCTAGATTCACGTCGGCACCGATGATGGAGTCATCGATGCTAGACTCCCGACCGTTGGCATCCTCATAGCGGGGTAGGGTATTCACCGCATAGTTCGCGAAGAGCCCGATATTGAATATGCCCGGCCCTAAGGTCTCCGACGACTGGACCGTTATAAAATCCAGGCCGTTAGTAGTGGCATTAAAGTTCTGCAAATCGCTGCCGGTAATATTAGCCAGCAATAGTTCTGCAGGGCTGAGAGCCAAGAGGCCGAATATCCAACGGCAAACCCTCACCTCACACCTCCTCATGATTGAGCTTGGTCAATAGACAAAAATAAAGGGATAGCTTGTAGCTACCCCTATTGTACACGAAATTAAATTTTTGTGCAGAAGCCTATTGCCGGCTCTCCGTTCAGTTAGTCTGAGTTTTGGACTGAGTCGGCGTCGGACAATTAGGTTTCGACTGGCCCTGAGTCTGTGTAGGTGAACTGCAGTCATTCGTATTAGGTCTAGCTTGACATTCGCTGCGTGTTTCGGTGATTTCGTTATTTTGAAGCATATTGTCTTTATTAAGATCGGGACCTCGCTCGAAAATAGAAATAGTCCCATTGCAGCCCCGCGCTAAGCTTTCTTGATCGCTGAGGGTGCGACTACGCTCTAGCATCGTATATGGGCCTTTAGGGGGAGGCGTAGAAGGGGGGGTGATAGTAGGAGGCACCTTTACTTCGAGATCCTGCTGCTGCTGCGCTGGTGGGGTTGCCTTGATGCTTTGAAATGTCGCGCGACAAGCATAGAAGCTGAGTCCAGCTAATAATAGGAATATCAATTTGAGAAATCTAAACATGCTGTCACCTTTGGGTGGACCAACTACCAAGTCAGTATGAATCATCGGCGATCTCGGCCAAAAGCTTATCTTTCAGAGCAACAAAGCAGTAATTGCTTATAGTTATCTGGATTAATTCAGTAAACACCAGGTCTCTTTCGGGTCCTGCTTGCCTCAAAACTTAGATTTCGCTAGAAAGTTTCAAAGGAGACCCCGATGCAACTCTCGTTCAGACAGCGTTTGATCTGCTGGCTAGCCTATCTCTTGATTTGGGTTCTCCATCGCAGCTACCGCTATCGTTGGTACGGCCTCCATCACTACGAGCAAGCCCGAGCTGGCTCTTCCAAAAGCAATCCCGTTATAGCCTGTTGGCACCAGAATGCCCTTGCCTCAGCTCTATGCAATGAAGGTCGGCGTCTTACCATTATAGTAAGCCAGTCATTTGACGGCGAGGTAATATCGTCGGTAGTCAAACGCTTTGGAATCGAGACTGCTCGCGGAAGCTCGACCCGCGGCGGACTTGAGGCGCTGCGCTCCATCCTCAAATACTCAAAAAATGGCTGGGAAGCAGGTATCACAGTCGATGGGCCCAATGGCCCTCCACACGTCGTCAAACCTGGGGTCATTGCCATTGCATCACTCAGTTCTTCAGCCATCGTTCCACTAGCTGCTATCGGCTACCGCACCTGGGCCTTTGCCAAGAGTTGGGATAAGTTCCGCTTACCTAAGCCCTTCAGCCCCATTCTATGTGTTTTCGGAGCGCCCATTGAAGTACCTCGTAAGCTGGATGCAGGAGCCCAAGAGATTTTTCTGCAACGCTTGCACGATGCGCTCAACGATCTTGAAAGCCAGGTAGCAGCTTGGCGATCAGCGGAAGTCCTACCACCCGCTGAGCATAAAGGTTTACGACGTCTCTAAGAGTCGCTATCCTCTTTGCTACTCTTCCCATTTCAAATAGCAAAATTCCGGTATCGAGCGGCGGAATCGTCGGCAATTTAAGGAGAATAAGTGCTCATTTTGGTGGATTTTAAAGACAAAAGCCTGTATCGCCTCATCGAAGAAGTGACCCGTCGCCTAAGCCTCTATGGTTTTGATTGCTATGAGGATGATATTCCCGCCGATGCCATCGCCTGTGCCCTCGACGAGGTTCGCAAATTCAATCATGCGGAGACCTACCGCGAGATCCTCATCAAAGTCGAAGCTGCTATTGAGCGCCGCCGCGCTCAACACCTTTCTATCTACCGAATCGAGTCAGAAGACTTCGCTTCGCAGTCCCAGGCTTAGTCCCCAGTCTGGAGAATTATAGAGCCAAAAGATATTCTCAATGAGAACGGCTTCAAGGGCGGTCTTTTGCCACCAATAGCGATAGCCGAAATGAAGCTCATAGGAATTGCGGCTGAGTTGTCCCAGTTCTCTAAAAACAGGCTCGAACACCATGGCTTGAGCGACAAATTCATGCCCTGGTAACATCGTTTGAGCTGTTCCCACCGTTACGCCCAGCTGCTGATTTTCGGTCGGTACTTTATCGATAGCCGCTCGATCATAAAATATCTGGTTTAAAGCCCCATAGAGCCGACCCTGCCAGAACGCAGAATCAGCGTTAATTTGCAGGCCATAGTCCAAAGCCCCATCTTTGTAAGGCGAGGCATGCGCCAGCTCGCGCGCTCCCAGCAGAGTCGCGCTCAGGCGCCAGCTACCGTCCGCCGCGTTTAGCAGAGGAAAGCTGAGATCCGCCTCAAGTTGCTCGCTGAGGAAGTCATCGCGATCGAGAGGGCCATACTCAAGGTTGTAATCGGGAATCTTGTAGCGCGTCTTGTGCTTACCGGCTTCCAAACGCCCGTCCTGGCCTAACATAAATAGTTTATGGAAGCTGATGGCGACCTGATCAGTCTGGGTTTCGGCAAACCTTCTCGCACTGATACCGACACCTAGCCTCAGCCAAGGCTGGAGAGGAAAGGCTATACGGACCCGGTCATCGATGAGTTCGGCATCGACGAGAAAGCGCTTATCGTGGGCCCAGAGATTAGCCACTGTTCGGGCGGCCTCAAATTCGAAGGAGAGCTCAGGGTTCATGACACCCAAAACGGGTGGATTAAGGCGAAAGAGTTGCCCAACGGCCTCGGAGCGAGTCATGAGCGGTGCATGCAGCTCCACTGCGAGGGCCTTCATACTCAGGAGAAGCGTTAGACTTCCAAGCAGCTTGTGCCGCATGACGACACTTAACCCATCAAGGTTTTCTTCACAAAGCCAGGTACACGCTTACCCATGCTCAGAATCTCGCTGATAGTTGGTTTCGCCGCTCTAAGGAGGACGGGCCCGGCGGCACGGGCGAAGGAGACCTCAGGATCAATGCCGCGAGCCAATCCTTCGATCGTCAGCAAACTTTTGGCCATCAAAAGCAAACCATCGGGAAGCGGGATCGCGAGCCTCTCGGCTCCGCTTAGAGCGGCTTCGAGCAGTTCGTCTAGAGCCGGCTGGGTACCCGCTGCGCGATGCGCTTGAATGAGGACAGAGACTTTCCGGATCTCATCAGCGATAGCGGAGCGTTCCACTTTCACTTGGTGCTGGTCAGCCATGCTGACAAATACATCGATCAAGCGATCCATATCCACCAAGAGGAGGGCCTTGAGGATGCCGGAGATATGCTTGCGATCAGTGTCGAGCAGTTCGCCCGTCAAGCCCCAGTCGAAGATCCCGACCGAGCCATCCTCAAGCAGCATCAGGTTACCGGCATGAGGGTCACCGTGGAAAATACCGATTTCAAAAACTTGAATAAGCAGTTCCTGGAGCAATTTCTTCGCGAGTTTTTTCCGCTGTTCTTCGTTCAGCTGGGTCTTTTTCTGCACTACGGATCCGAGCGGGATACCCCGAAAGCGTTCGATCACGAGCACATTGCGGGTGCTGAATTCTTCATAAACGCGTGGGAGTTTAAGGACCTGCTGCTTCTTCTGCTCGAGCCTGGACCGCATGCGCTGGATATTATCCTTTTCGAGATCCAATTCCACCTCTCGACGCAAAGAACGCACGAGTTCCTCAAGTTCCCGATGGGTCCGGGCACCGAGAGCAGTGAGCTTGAGCGGAGCTGCCACGGTGAGGATCTCCTGGACGGCAGCCAAGGTTTGCTCCAGGCGTTTTCTCGAAGCGGGTTTGATCACCTTGATCACCCATTCACGTCCCTGTTCGTCGACCGCAGCATGGACCTGAGCCATAGAAGCGACTCCAAGAGGGTGCGGCTCCAGCACAAACTCCTGATGCCATTCGGGGATCTCCTCATCGAGGATGGATTCGACCTCAGAGAAGGGAATCGGCGGCCATGAACTGTAGAGACGATCGAGATGCAATCTTTGCGAAAAGGCTTGCCCTTCTTCATCGAGCCGACTAAGAGCGATCTGGCCGAACTTGCCATAGACCGGCCCCAGTTCATTGAGGCTGGCAATGACGATGTCGCCTAAGAGTTCTAACAGGCGCTTTTCCGACCAGATTGGATCGAGGCCTGGATCCTTGACGAGAGAACGCAGTACGCCGAGCGGCAGCCTGATGGCACCGGTGGTGAGCAGCTGCTTATAAATGAAGAGGATTTCGCGAGCTAAGGCGAAGTGGGCTTTGCCTGAGGAATAGCGATGCTTGCTCTTAGTCCCTGTTTTTGCTTCGGATGGGTTGCTCACGTTAAAACCTCGAATAGAGAGACCGAGCTCCATCAAGCCAGAAGGAGCCCTCGAAGAAGGTATTTTCCGAACCTATTTTCAAGAATATAATAGCACGGACGTTCGGAGGCTTGGCATGGGCCGAATCTTCCTAGAATCGCTCCCAATCTTCTCTCCCAGGCATAAAGGTAATCAATAAAATGGCATTAAGAACCAAAGAAGAGATTGTCGAAAACTGGTTGCCTCGCTACACCGGGACAGCTATCGAAGATTTTGGTAAGTATATACTTTTGACAAATTTCTCGGACTATATTCGGCGCTTCTCCGCTATTTTCGGAACTCCTATCAAGGGTCTCGATCGGGCTATGCAGACATGCTCAGACGGTAAAAACCTGACGATGATCAATTTTGGAATGGGCTCGGCTAACGCTGCAACGATCATGGACCTATTGAGTGCGATCAAACCTAAGGGCGTGCTTTTTCTTGGCAAATGTGGCGGCCTCAAAGACACGACCGAACTCGGGCACTTTATTCTCCCTATCGCGGCTATTCGTGGTGACGGCACCTCCGATGACTACTTGCCGCGTGAAGTCCCAGCTATGCCATCTTTCAAGCTTCACAAGTTCATTTCAGAGAAAATTGTCGAAGCTGGCATGGACTACCGCACCGGCGTGGTCTACACCACGAATAGACGCGTCTGGGAACACGATGAAAGCTTCAAAAAGAGACTGCGGGATCTGCGCGCCATTGCCATCGATATGGAAACGGCCACTATCTTTTCCTGTGGCATAGCCAATGAGATATCGCGGGGCGCCCTGCTCTTGGTTTCAGACCTACCAACCACTCCGGAAGGCGTAAAAACAGAAGCTAGCGATAGGAAAGTGAGCGAACGATTCGTCGATCTCCACATTGAAATCGGCATCAAGGCGATGACCGATATCGAAGAGAAGGGCGAGAAAATAAAGCATTTTCGCTACTGAGTGCACTATCTGCTGAAGTCTTCGCGAAAGACTCCCGCAGCTTTCAGCTTTCACCTTTAGACAGGAGCCACCACGCTGGCATGGCGCGGCCTTGTCTTTTCCCTCGATATCACTTAGTTTCGGGTTTTGAAGAGAATGATGCGAAAGGTTGGTTATAATGGCAGATCTTATTCCTACTCTCCTTGCGATGGTAGCCGTCGCCTGTTTTGTCTATGCATTGATTTCCCGTCGTCGCCAACTTGAAGCCCGGGCTCTCCTAGCTGAGGCGACGGTCCGCTTTGATTCTGTCCAGAAAACGGCCGGTCAGCAGCAGCAGCAGCAGAGGTCGGTCCAGGAACTCGCCGATCGGCTGCGTACGCAGAACCAGCAGCTAGAGAAAGCTCTCGAAGATC
>JBGSTX010000152.1:0-4874 GCA_041736305.1 Oligoflexus sp.
CGCCCGTCCGCCGCCTCGCGAGCTAAGTTGGTAAGGCTGCAACTCGAGACGCGCCGCCTCCGATGAGAAAGCAAAGCGAAGGTCCTCTGCTTGACCCATGAACCAGCCTCGGGGCGTGAGCTCAAACACCGTCGGACTTTCGGAGGAATCGGAGCTGAGTAGGATTGTAGCAGTGATGATTCCCTGAGGAGAGACCCTTTCAAAAACGCTGAGGGTCCGCGTTGGGTGAATTTCACTTTGGCAGATCCATTGCGCCGACTGAGCTCGTCCCGGTCTAGCTAAGGTGAAGGGATAGTCGTCTCTCATTGAGAAATCGACTTTGCCAGCGCCGGCGCTACAGGGAGCGGCAGACCAAGTTGCCCGCACCCTGTCTCCCTCCTCGTAGCGAGCCGGCCCCATAAAGAGCCGATCGAGTCAGCTTTATGAGCTTCGCTTTCAACACAGATAAGCTGCATGCCTTCTCTGAGCTCAGTCTCATAAAAGCGAATATCCGGGCCCGCGTAGCGTTTCATCGTGTCCAGAACTTTCTTCAGTATCGCGTCTCTGGGGTCGAACTGAAGCCAATTGCTGAGTTTCGGGACTCTGGAGCCGTTGAGGATGACGACAGAGGTGCGATTGAGCACTGGGGTCTGCAGATTATCTTGGGCCGGCTCTGGCGAGGGGGCTAGGGCTGGGCCAGCTGGCTCAGGGCTTGTGACTTCCGCGATTAGCTCAACACGATTTTCTCGGTTATCTCGCGTTGGACCAACATCACAGCTACTGATGATCGAAGCCAGAACACAAGCTTTCCATACTTTAATCATCACTTCTCTCCTGCTGCTGCGAAATGCATGCGGTCATCTTATAAAATTGCAAGCCGAGGTTATAGACTTCAGTAGGGGCCATGGGGTCTTCGTCAGCCATATCAGCATCAAACTCTTGGATGAACTTTTGGAAAAGTTCTTTGGCTCGCCCGATTTTGCGGGGATTGACCGTCAGAAACAAGGAAGCAAAGAAGCGTTCAGCAACTTCTTGCTGATAGAGCTCCTCAGCCGCGACCTCTAGCATCTGCTGATGCATCTTTTTAATGACCGTGGAACTGAGTTCACCCGGGGTTGCGAGCACTTTGCCAGTTTGAGCCACGTAAGTTCCCCCGGGACCGTAGGCAATGAATCCAAGCTCAATTAGGCGTTCGAGCTTAGCTTTGATTTCGGTGGGTTTGAGTCGATATTTGAGTTGTTGAGCCACCTTTTCGAGATCGGCGCTTAGGCCTTGGGCCTCTCCTGCCATGCAAATTAGGATGAGGTACTCCCATTGCGAAATCAGCTCGAGTACTCCAAGGTCGACTTGCTGCTGCATCACCTGCGGTCGGAGCCTATTCATTTTTTCCCAATAGTACTGGCGCCCGCTGGGGTCCTTGGCCTGCGCATAGAGGACCATGAGCTGCGCGTATTCGATTTGCTTAGGATTCAGCCGAAGCTTCAAGCAGAGTTTTTCCAGGAAGGCTGGATTCGGCAATCTCCTACCTGTCGCAATCATGGCCAAGCTGGAAGTTGACTTCAGCTGCAGCTCGCGCACAAGAAAGCGGTACGTGATCCGGCTGCCCTCGGCCCTCTGCTTGTGCATGAACGCGGAGAAATAAGCTGAAAATTCGATAAAGTCAGTTATTTCCATTTCAGGTGCGCCTCGAATCGAAGAACGGATTAGCTGAGGCCACACTCATTAATACAGTGCCGGCCCTGACGCAAGCCTCATCCTCGACTCGGGGCCCGCTTATTTCTGTCTCTTCAGATCCCTTCCGAGGGACTCAGCGGTCGTACTCACGGGGGAGCCGAAGCCGGAGCTGGTGGTCGTCAGGGTGAAGGCCCAGAGCTTATTCCCATAAGAAATCCCGTCAACTACCTGCAGTGGGCCATCAACGTAGCGTTTATCAAGTTCGCAGAGGATTCTTTGATCAGAAAAGAGGCAGCTCATGTTCTCGATATACTCGCTGCTTTCACTCAGCTTGTGGTTTGCCCAATCAATGATGGTACGGTTTTGGGAAAAGGTGTATCGGCCGTCGTCTTGTTGACTGATTTCGACAGAGATATTCGGGCCATCCTTGTAGAGATCATTGAGGCTGAATTTGAAGCTTTCGGCTGCGAAGGCTGGGACGCTTGAGACGAGGGCGAAAAGCACAAGGGCTAAATTTTTCATGATTGGATACCTTCACCGTTTAAGTTCTTGATTCGAAACTTCCGATGAGGGATACCTATCTTAGTCGCGGCTTAGTGTCAATTATACCAATAAAAACAATGTATTCGACTCTGTGAACACGCTGTCTTTCCTCGAATTTTTCAGCTGTGAAGGAACTGCAATCGGCCAAACACCTGACAGGGTGATTTAGCCTTGCCGCTATGCAGCTGTAAGCACAACGAAAAAAAATGGCATAGGACTTGTAGGCTTTTCGCGAGTTTGAAAGATTCGCATGGAAGGCCGTATGAAGATCAAAAAATGTCCATCTCTCAGTAGCCTGGTTCTGACCTTAGGCCTTGTTCTCACCTTCTATGCCTGCAAACACAGCAGCAGTTCAAGCGAAGTGAAAATCATCGATGGCAGCATGCTGGATAAGGACCTCCTCTCAAAGGGCAGCTATGCTTTTGATGCCTACGAGTACGAGACCCCAGCAGCCATCGACCAGGAAATTTCTCCCCTCGTCAAAGGCGATAAGGATTATCCTATCGACTTCAGAGGCCGTCTTTTTCTACCCCGCTCTCAAGAAGCCCATCCGCTTCTCGTCTTTTTGCACGGCAATCACAGCACCTGCGGGACCCCTCCAAAGCAGAAGGGTGATCCTCGCATCGATGACAGCAGTGAATTCAGTTCGACAGGCAGCTGTCCCGCGGGCAAGGTCGAGGCGCCTAGCTACCGCGGTTATGATGCGCAGGCTGAGTTTCTGGCGACACATGGCTATGCTGTTATCTCAATCAACGCGAACCGGGGCGTGACCGCCCTCAACGGTGATGAGACTGATCCCGGTCTTGTCTATGCCCGCGGCCTTCTCGTCCTCAAGCATATCGAGCAGCTGCAAAAATGGGCTCAGCTTGAGAAGGTTCCGACTATCGCCAGCAAAGCCGTCGATCTGAGAAAGCGGATCGACTGGAGTGAAATCGGCGTCATGGGACACTCGCGCGGAGGCGAGGGAGTTCGCTACGCCCACAATATCTTAAAGAACTACAAAACGGCTCCCGCCTGGCAAAAGCGTCTGCCGGGTGTACAGATAAAGGGAGTATTCGAAGTAGCGCCCGTCGACTTTGGCTCGAAGATGGTCGAGGGTCTCAGTCGCGCCAATGCTCAAGGTGCAGCCTGGAGCGTCCTAATCCCTGGCTGTGATGAGGATGTATCAGACTTTTCAGGAATTGGTCCTTTCGTTAGGATGGGAGATCAGGCGGATGGCCTTGCGAAGTCCATCTTTACAATCTGGGGAGCGAATCATAACTTCTTTAACAGCGAGTGGCAGGAGTCCGACGCCAACAGCTGCAAGAACAATCAAAAGCCTCTTTGGGACATCTCCGGCGCTCCACTGCCAGGTTCCGACACCGCTAAGGCTGGTCTGACAGGATCCGCGATTCAGCGCAATTACCTCAAGGGTCTTATGTTCGCCTTTTTCCGCGCGCACGTCGGTAAAAAGCGCTGGCCCGAAGGCGCCCGAGTTTTTGACCCCCAGTATCATCTGCCCAAGCAGCTTTCGGATATGGCGCCAAGCAGCCGCGAGTTTGTGATTCACGGCTCTGCTTCTTCCGTCTTTAGCGGCAGCCAGGCCATCTCGCGTCAGAACACGCAGGTGAAGATCACTGATCTTCTTACCCATACACAGAATGAGTTTGACAAGCTCGCAAGCGAGGGCATTAAGTTCTTCGCGCAGCAGGGAAAGAAGGTTCGCTTCTTCTACTCCGATGCCAACTATGATCGCCCCAGTTGGGTAATCTCGTCAGCCGACGGCTCTCAGGAGGCCTCGGTCGAAGTGCCTTTTAACAAGGCTGAGGATCTCGCCGGCATCTGGACGGTGGATATGGCAGTCGCGAAGTATGAGTATTGCGGGGACCTGCAGGGTAAGACCTGCCTCGGCAGTGGCGACGATAATCTCAAGCTGTCTCTGCTCTATGCCGACGGCTCCGCAAGCCAGTCGGTGTTGTTCCGCGACTATCTTAAGTTTGCTAAGGCCAACCCACCGATGTTCCATTTTAACAAAGAACAAATCGATGAGAAGTCCGGCGAGAAACATATGTACTTTAAGGCGATCGCCCCCATCTTTCAGACAGCTCGCTTTGAGGTGAAAGATTTCGGCAGCAGCAAGGGCCCCGTTAAAGGTTTGAAGTTGACCTTCCCGAAAGGGAGTAGCTACTCGATGCTGGTGCATACTGTGAATTTGACCAAGAAATCGCCTTGATTCTTCTTCGATCTGCCTGGATGACGTTGGCAGAACCAGCGTCATCAGGCCCTAAGCTCTCCGCCTTGCCTTTCTCAGGACTCCGATCTCGTAGCCCTCTTTCGCGGAATCATTTCCCAATAGTTCAATGGCATCAGGGCCTTTCGCCTCAGGCCGGCCGTAGGCCATGAGCAGCAAGGCCTCGAAGGCTACGCCCGTGATTAGAAATAAGTGCCCGTGTGAGTCCAATATCGCGAAATTCTATTGCTTAGCTCTAAGCGATTTGCCATAAGGCATCCCTTCGTTCGCAATACGAAAAATCAGGAACATGAGGAGTTCGTAGTGTCCCATATGAGACCTTCCGGCAGCCAACGGATTCATGGGCTGGACGCCATGCGAGCAGCTATGATGATGCTGGGCTTGGTGATTCACTCTGCAGTGTCGTATCTTCCGATCCCGCCCGGAGCAGATTGGACTTTTCGCGACT
>JBGSTX010000174.1:0-2871 GCA_041736305.1 Oligoflexus sp.
CTTCAGGTACCTTGCGCGGATCCGCGCCGAAAGTCATGTAAACTCCAGAAACAAACTGCTCGCCGCCAGCTGCCGACACGAAGTCATTCGAAACGATACCATCGCCGGAAACAAAAGAAGACTTGAGGCCTTGCTCGCGCATCTGCTTGAGAAAGGGGCCGGCTTCCGCGTGCAAACCGCCGAAGTAAACAGCGTCAGCTTTGGCGGCCTTCACTTTGGTGACCAGCGCATTGAAGTCTTTTTCACCGCGGGTCAGTCCTTCGTAAAGGACAGGTTCGAGACCTAGCGTCTTCAAATGAGCTTTCATCGCATCCGCCAAACCTTGTCCGTAGGTATCTTTATCGTGAATCACTGCGACGCGCTTGGCTTTCAATTTACTGACGATAAAATCGGCTGCCTCAACGCCTTGCTGATCGTCGCGACCACACATGCGCATGATAGGGCTGAAATTGCCGAGTTCGCAGCTCGCCTTTTTCTTAGCGTCGCTGATTCCTGCGCAATCTTTAGTCTGGACATTACTATCTTCGGTCACGCGCGGATTGGTAGAAGCGGGAGTAATCATCAGAAGGGAGTTTTCGCGATAGACGCTAGCGGCAGGTATCGTCGAGGACGAACAAAAGTGACCGACGACGGCATTCGCATTCTCGGAGGTGACCAATTTGGTGGCAACCGCTTTGGCTTGGGCTGGTAAACAGGCATCGTCAGCTTTGACGGCTCTTAACTTTTTACCATTGATGCCGCCTGCCTCATTAATTTGCTGTACAGCCAGCTCGGCTCCCTTCCAGAGTTGGAGTCCGAAGGGGGCATTGGCTCCCGTATGGGGACCTGCTACACCAATCACGATTTCATTCGAAGCTGCGTGCGAAGTGCCGGAACCAGTCGCCAGCATCAAACCGAGTCCTAGGGTCGTCAAGCGACCGAACATAGACAGCATTCACATTCCTCCAGCTGGTATCCATGAGGCCCGGTTCGTCCGAACCAAAGCCACCCTCTTTAGATCTATTCTGTTTACACCAGAATTAAGGAAGCCAAGGTCTCAAAAACCGAGTTTTTTTTCTACAAAAAACGCGCAGAGCCAGCTCCGCGCGAGCGGGACCGGCAAAGGTTCAGGAGGACTTGGGTGCAGGAAAGTGGCTCTGAGCGCCGAATTCAGTGAGCAAGCTGGGCGGGGGCAGGTGCCTGAGGCGGAGTGCCTCGGTAGAAAATCTTGAAGGTGACGCGGCGATTGAGACGGCGTATCTCCTCCTGCTTCGACTTGATTTTGATATTGCGCTCTCCCCAGGCAACCGTAACCAGCTTTTCAGGGGGGACGCGATTATTGACGATCAACCAGCGTTCAATCGCGTTGGCGCGCCGGTCGCTAAGATCGATATTATAGTCGTCCGAGCCCATCGCGCAGGTATGACCTTCGATGACAACTCTTTCGATCTCACCTTCCTGCAGAGCCTGGGTCAGTTTCTCCATAACCTTATAGCCGGCTGGATCACGGATCTCGGTTGAATCGAATTGGAAGTAGATTTCGTCGAGCTCGAAGGTTCGATCGGGCGATCTATCGATAATTGAGACGGGAATAGCCGGGGCCTGCGGCACCACTTGAGGGCTCTGCTCGGCGGTAGATTCAACTTTGGGAAAGAGATCGACGATCCACCGGACTCCCGTATACATGCGAAAATCAGCGGAACTCACGGCGTGCTGCAGCTCCGTGCCGACGCCGGCGTGCCACTGTAGGTCGAAGGGGAGCGGCCTTCGAAAGCCGAGCTGCCCTTCCAGAATAGAGGGGTTACGCGGCGAGGCCGATGAGCGATCGTTACGAGCTTTAGAACCGAAGACTTCGCTCACAAGATCAAATTCTGTTCCAGGCAGATCGAAGACCAGAGAAGTCGAGCCAAGAAGTTGATCGACATAGGGATCAATGGGAAGGGTATCGCGCAGGTCCGGATCGGAGCGGTCCTGACGCCAGCGATAACCGACGTTGATTGACCATTCGACGCCGCCTCGATCGAGGGAAGTGACCAGCTCAAGACTCTGCGATGGCCATTTGAGCTCGCCTGTATAGGGATTGTCCTGGACGCGGTTGTAATTGAAGGTACCCACCGCAGCGACGCTGAAATGCTCAATAGCGAGCAGACCGACTTTGGTCGAGAGACGCAGCTCGGTGTTGCCGAGACGCGAGAAATATCCGTGGTTCTGCTCATCGTCTTTAAAAGACTGATAAACGACCGCAGGGGCAGCGATGCCGAAATCCCAATTGTCTAAAATACCGATGACTGCCTGCGTTTCCACGCTGGTCACGTAATCGTTGAAGGATTTATTTGTGTCCCGATTGGGCTGCGTCGGATCGTCGAAGTAAGGCAAGGTATTGACAGCATTGTCTATGAAAAGCCCTAGACCGAGGCGGCCGCGACCAATGGTTCGTCCTGTATGAACTGTAGTCACATCCTGCGTGGACATTGACGGATTGAAATTACGAAAGTCCGAGCCAATAACGTTAGCTCTGACCTGACCTGCCAGTAATAGGCAAGTTATTGTAGCAATTATAGAAAGAGCCCCACCGTACATATCCGCACTCCGATTCACACAAGATCAGCAAAAGGCAAAGGCATACGAACTCTCGTCGAGTACGCAGCCGTTTCAATGCAAGAGCGGTTCCGCGGATTGCAAAGTGGACATAGGCAATTTTTTCTCGTTTAAGGGCTTGGGGCTGAGGCCGATAGAGGGCGCGACACTAAACGGTCGACATCATCAAGCCGCCGGAAACCTCAACAGACGATGCTCCGGCCAGGAGTTCTCCTCATGCATAGACTAAGTTTCGTGATTCTCAGCCTTTTTCTCGATCCTTGGACTCTCCAGGCTGCTCCCCTTGCCTGTCCC
>JBGSTX010000089.1:0-12259 GCA_041736305.1 Oligoflexus sp.
CGCCAGGGGCCTTGCAAGCTGCTGTCGATCTCTCGGCGCGTTATATCAACGATCGTAAATTACCCGACAAAGCGATCGACGTTATCGATGAAGCTGCAGCTGCCATAGCCCTCCGGGGTCCGCAGCATAAGAGCCGGACGATTTCTGCCGAGATGATCCAAGCCGTGGTGGCCAAGATCGCGCGCATTCCCGTGGCGAAGGTTTCGTCCTCGGATCGAGAGTCCCTGCGGGATCTTGAGTCCAGACTTAAAACCAAGGTTTTTGGCCAAGATAAGGCGATTGAAGCCCTGGCTTCCGCGATCAAGCTTTCGCGCTCCGGTCTCGGCGACGAGGAGCGGCCGATAGGATCTTTCCTCTTTGCGGGCCCGACGGGAGTTGGAAAAACCGAGGTCGCTAAGCAATTGGCTAAGCTTATGGCGATCGAGATGATCCGCTTCGATATGAGCGAATACATGGAACGACACTCGGTCTCGCGGCTGATCGGAGCGCCTCCCGGTTACGTAGGCTTCGATCAAGGCGGTATGTTGACCGATGCTATTACCAAGAATCCGCATTCGGTACTTTTGCTCGATGAGATAGAGAAGGCTCATCCGGATATGCAGAATATACTGCTGCAGGTCATGGATCACGGCGCGCTTACCGATAACAACGGCCGCAAAGCTGACTTCCGGAATGTGATCATCATCATGACCACTAACGCCGGGGCCAAAGAGCTGTCACAGCAGTCGATTGGTTTCGATAAGTCGACGCGAGCGAAGATGGAGGGCAATTCACTCTCGAAGGCGATTCGCGATCAGTTCTCGCCAGAGTTTAGAAACCGTTTGAATGGAATCATCAACTTTGGTGCGCTGCCAATCGATGTTGTGAAAATGGTCGCCAAGAAGTTTATCGATGAGCTGAACGAAAAGCTGGCGAAAAAGAAGGTCAAGCTGGAGTTTAGCGACGAAGCGATTGCCTGGGTCGCCACTAAAGGTTACGATGAAGCCTACGGTGCCCGTCCTATTCGACGCTTAGTGGATGAAAAGGTTAAGCAGCCGCTTGCTGATGAGCTTCTCTTCGGCGAGATGTCCAAGGGCGGGACGATCATGGTTACCGTGAAAGAAGATGCTTTAGATTTTGCTTTTGAAAAGAAAGCGATCTGAAAGCTGTGATCAGGACTCGGGGCATTCATGAGAAAAGCACGTCAACTTTTGGAAATGATCCGCAGCCTGCAAGGCAAGAAGGTCGTTACGCTAAGTATCATGCTCGACGATGAGACTTCCGATTTTGTCTTCGATATAGCGGATGATGGCTATGTTGGTTATCACCGAGACCACCGCAAGCAACTTCTGACTCTCTTGGAATACGGGATTCAGAACAGCGGGGGTCTCATTATCCGCCAGTTCACTAAGCTCTCCTACGAAGCCTCGGCCGCTGACGGCCAGACCATGCGCTTCCCCTACAAGCTAATCTACGCAATTTTTCTAGGCGAAAGCCAATATGTGCCGCTCAGTAAGGAAGAGACCGAAGAGGTCTGCTGTACCGATGCGCGGACCGGCCATCGGCTTAAAAAGGAAGAAGGCGTCATCTATAGGGGACTCCACCTCCCCCTTCCTGCCGATGCTCGGATGTATTAATCCTTCTTAAGTATTTGATTTAAATGAATTATTATCTTCTTTCCGAAAAGTAAGGAGCCGACCTTCCAGTCGCGTGCATTTCCGCCGATCTCATCTGAGCAGCATCAGTGAAAAGGCTTGAAATGGTTGTTTTAGTTTCTTACATCTTGGCTTTCTTTACTCTTGCTCTTGCCTGCATGGCCGGCAGCCCTTCATTAGCGCGGGCGCAGTCGCGTGAGCAGTTGATACAGAACTACATCGATCAGCAGCAGAAGAATCCGCCCTTGTACCAGGCTCCGCCCATCAACCATCTGGTTCCCAACTTCAACACCATTACCTATGCAGCCGCATTAGATTACCAGCAAGTCGAAATTCTGCCCTCAGACAGTGAGGGCAATGTTCAGAAATATCTCAACTCAGAAGCAAGCCTTAGTCTCAAAGGCTATACCGTCTCGCCTCATTTAGCGATGTCCCTCAAGCGCGTCGGGCTCGGACTATCTGTGGAAACGATGCATCGCGAAGCTATCTTCAACAGTAGTTATACAAGTTCAGGCGAGAGCACATATTACTCACAGCTGGCAAGTGTCGATGCGAGTGGCTATGGGTTCAATATCTCTTTTCTGCCGATTCCCAAGTTCAGTAAAAATATTAAAGTCGCGACCATCTTGGGTACCAAGACATTCAACGCTACTCATCGCAGTGGCTCTTTCCAGCCCGTGACAGGCAGTGGAAGCCCGAGTCGTCGCTATACTGTGCAAAAACATGAGATTGGCCTCAACGTCGGCCTGCAGCTCCTAAAAGCCTTTCGCCTTACCCCTTGGGCCAATTATGGGCTAACGGTGCTAAATACCGATAGCGAATCTAATGGCGCCTCCTATGAGAAAGAACTCGAGCTATTTTGGAAGGAACAACCTGATTTTCGCTATGGAATCAATGCCGGGATCACTCTCGATGGCTTCGAATTGAGCATAGGCGGTATACTCGGCATGCTTGGCAATCTGAATGGCACCCCGGACTTTATCAAAGACAAATCATTATCGCTGACTCTCTCCTGGGATCAGAAAGGAAGCTGACGCGCAGCTCCTCTCGTCTCTTCTTCCCCCTGTCAGGCTCGCCTCAGTGACGATAACGAAACTTATGAGGAAAGAGCATATTCAAAGCGAGGGCTCCGACTAAGACCGAAAGCATGATCGGCATAAAAACTGCTTCTGGAATATGCATGCCCACTAACTTGATCTGCTGATCCCCGAAGGGCAGCGCCTCGATTTCCAGCACGACTTTCAATCCAGCAATGCCGACGAGTATGAAAGCTGCAGGGACGAGAACAGGAAATTTAACGATCAGCTTGATGAAGAAGGATGCAGCTACCCGCATCATCAGGATGCCTAGAACTGCACCCGTAATGAGTACCCACCTTTGATCTGATACGGCGAGCGCGACGGCAATTGAATCGATGGAAAACATTATATCCATCAATTCGACCGCCAGAATGGTTTTCCAAAGGGTCTTCCAGTCAGCACGCGGGGCCTCTTGCGCTCGCTTTAGAGATTCAGCTCGCATCCGTGCCTCGTGCTCCTGCGCACTTTCACCCTCCTCTGCGGCCGCATGCTCCACAGCTTCAGTCTCCTTCTTTTTGAAGAAAAGTTCGCTGGCTGCGATCCAGAGTAAATAGGCGCCCGCTAAAAATTTAATCCAGGCATTTGCCATCAGCCAAACGCCAACAAACACGACGGCGATCCGGGAGACGTAGGCACCCCCAATACCCCAGAGGAGAGCTTTCTTTCTATCCTCAGGGTGCTTGAGTCGATCCGACACCAGAGCAGCTAGGGCTAGGGCATTATCGAAACTGAGGAGGCCCTCGAGAATCGCTAGCTGGAGGACTAAGCCAAAATTCGCTGGGGTCAGAGTTTCCACAAGAGGAGTAGGATCCACGGTTTCCTCGCTGGGCTCGTGTAATGATGACGCGACAGGCACTTACATGGCCTTATAATCTAGCGTCAAAACATTGGGCGCGCAAATGGCTTCCATGCAAGGCAAGATTTTTCCGCGCGAGCCGCAGCAAACGATCTCTGCACGCGAAGGCTGGCGCAAAATCGCCAGAATCAGTATACCAAGGTGAATGAGGCGATAACTCGAGGCCCCCAGAGAAAAAGGAAGCGGATTCCATGGCGACTCTCACTCACAAGAACGTAATTCTTTCCGGCATTCAACCTACGCACCGGCTTACGCTCGGAAACTATCTCGGGGCCATCAAGAACTGGGTGAAGATTCAAGACGCCTACAACTGCTACTTCATGGCTGTCGACCAACACGCGATCACGTTGCGGCAAGATCCTGCCCTCTTACGTGAAAACACCTGGTTTGGGATCGCCAGCTACATTGCGGCCGGCATCGATCCTGAGCGCTGTTCGATCTTTGTGCAGTCACAAATCCCTGAGCACGCCCAGCTTGCCTGGATCCTCAATTGCTATGCCTATATGGGTGAGGTCAATCGGATGACCCAGTTTAAAGACAAAGGGACCAAAGCTGGAGCCAACATCCCTGTTGGCCTTTTTACCTACCCTCTGCTCATGGCCGCCGATATCTTGCTCTACGATGCTAAATTGGTTCCGGTTGGTGAAGATCAAAAGCAGCACGTCGAGCTCACCAGGGACATCGCGCAGCGCGTGAATGCCCTCTATGGTGACGATACCTTCGTCGTTCCTGAGGTTTTTATTCCTGAGGTGGGTGCTCGCGTTATGGATCTCCTGAACCCTACGGCAAAGATGAGCAAGAGCGCTAGCAATGAAAACGGATCGATTTTCCTCGGTGACTCGCCCGACGTGATCGAAAAGAAATTCAAACGAGCGGTCACCGATTCGGGGCAGGGCATTGAATTTGATCCCGATAACAAGCCTGGGGTCAGCAATCTCTTGAGCATCCAGGCAGCGATTACGGGTGAAACTCTGAGTCAGGTCGTGGCCCGCTATGAGGGCAAGCAGTACGGTCACCTGAAAGTCGAAACTGCGGCGCATGTCATTCAGGAGTTAGCACCGATACAAAAGCGAACGCAGGAACTCCTCGCCGATCGGGGTGAGCTGGCCCGCATCATTCGGACTTCGGCAGCCAAAGCTCGTGCCCATGCGGAGAAGACCCTCGAACGGGTCTATGAGCGCATCGGCTTCGTCAAAGTTTGAAAAGCTAGTTTGGAGAGAGTCTCTTGCATATTCAGGACTATGCTCGTCAAATTCTCGAGGGTCGAGAGCTGAGCGATAAGCTCTTGCCTCCTCCTCGTGAGATCGATTGTTCGGAGAGGGCCGCATGGGAGGGATTCATTGCCGAGCCCGGACGTCCGTCTTCGCTTGCTTTTGGGAAGAAAGGCACCCGTCGCAGTTTTCCTACGGTAAAGGAGCTTGAGCAAGATGAGGCCCGCGGAATTGTTCTGCACTTCTTCGCTAACCACGAACTCCTTGCACTCGAGATCATGGCACTTGCTCTGCTGAAATTCCCTGCGGCTCCTCAAGGCTTCAGGCGCGGTCTGCTAGAGACCATGCGCGAAGAGCAGGAGCATTTGCTTGCTTACCAAACCCGCATGATGGAGCTCGGCGTTGCCCTGGGAGATGTGCCGGTGAATCGCTTCTTCTGGGATTGTCTCAAAGAAATGCGCAGTCCCTTGGACTATGTTCTTGGGATGAGTCTTACCTTTGAGCAAGCCAATCTCGATTTTTCGCGTCATTATCAGGAACTGTTTGCGAAGATCGGTGACAGCGTGACGGCCAATATCCTCGAAAAAGTTTATGAAGACGAAATCGGACATGTAAAGCACGGGGTAGTCTGGTTTGATCGCTGGAAAGACCCCGCCGCATCTCAATGGCAAGCGTATGCGTCTCAGCTGACCCTACCCCTCAGCCCAGCTCGCGCTAAGGGGGTGGTCTTTGATCGCACAGCGCGTCGGAGGGCAAATTTGAGCGAAGAATTTTGTGATCAACTCGAGGTCTTTGCAGGAACCAAAGGTCGTCCACCGGCGGTATTCTATTACAACGCAGACTGCGAGATCGAACTCTCGCGCGAAGCCCCAGGTTATACTTTGCAGACCGGCACCAAGAAGGTCATGGCCGAGCTGATGAACTGCCTGATGTTTGCGGCCAAGGGTGGCGATGTAGTCCTGACAACGCGGATACCCTCAGCCAGCTATCTCAGTTCTATGCGAAAGCTAGGTTTTGAACTGCCGGAATTTCAGGAGCTGCCGGCAGGAGCAGACGCTTGGAGCAAGTTGCGTGAAAGCCGCCGCTGGGATAGTTTTCATCCCTGGGGCTGGACCCCGCGCAGTCTCGAAATGGGGCGGAATTTTTCGCCGTTGCATGCACCTCCTCTTGATGTTGACGAGCACAACTTCTGGAAGAGCCCTTGGATGCAGCTCTTCCGCAAGTCAGCTCTGCCTGAACTAAGGCGGCGGCTTCGAGAGGACATAGCCACGGCTCCGACCGAGCTTTGGGGGCCCGTTGAGGCTGATGGAAACTTGGCGAGCGATCTTACCGATGTACTCGTCGGGATCAGTGATATTCATGCAACGTTCGGCACGCCCGCCGTGATCAAGAGTCCCTATGGATTTGCAGGATCTGGAATGCTGCGCGCTTACCCAGGCCAAAATCTCAACGAAGCCCAAATCGGCTGGATTGAACGCCAGCTCGAACTCTACGGTGCGGTGTTGATCGAACCTTGGCTCCGACGCGTTGCTGATTTATCGGTCGTCTGGTCAGGTGATAGCCCTCTTCTGAGCAGCTTCGTCTTCTTTACCAACGCCAAAGGCCAATACAAAGGACACTCTTTACAGCAGGTGAGTCTCGCGCTCGAGCCCGAGCAGCGGGCTTTTATGTTTGGAACTAAAGATGGCCCTATCTCAGCTTACGAGCAGCTCCTGGCTGTTGCCGGACTCGTAAAAGACAAGTTGGCGGCTCTTTCCTATCGCTATGCGGCAGGCATCGATACCATGATTTATGAGTGGCAGGGCAAATGGCACCTCAGGATCCTTGGTGAGGTAAATTGTCGTATGACTATGGGGCATGTTGCGCGCGGATTGCGAAAACGAATCAGTCCTGGCGTCCCAAGTCTCTGGCAGTCGATTACAGTTCTGGAGGCGCAAGGTAAAGGCTGGCCCACTCTGCGGGATATGGCCCATGAGCTAAGTTCGGGCCATCCTCCCTTACTCAAGCATGGCACCATCGATAGCGGCATCGTTTTTACAGGCGATCCGGCCCAGAATTCTTATGTGCTGGGGGTACTCGCTGTAGGTGAAGCGGCACTCAAGGCTTGCTCAGGACTCGGTGAGCTCGGCGCGACGACGAGGCCATGCTGAGAGGATTTTTCTTGCCTCGACCTACCTTCAGCTGCAGACTGAGTCCTACGATCAACGTTTGAAGGAGAGATCCCAGTGGTGCGTCGCCGCCAAGTCGCTGATGAGTATCCAAGCACTGAGCATGCGGAAGACTGTTTGCTCCTCGTTTGCCAGGAGGCGCAAAGCAAAGCCAGCCCCTGGGTAGAGCAGCTGCGACGGGACTCGATCCCGACTCTAGGACGGGATATTCACTATGCCCGTCTTTCATTTGGATTCAAAGATCCTCGCCGGCCTTATGCCTTGCTCGAGTGGCAAAGCAGCGGCCGCCACAGTCTCGAGCGGCGCTGGGTGATCTCGCATTTCTTTCGCTCGCTGCGACAGCAGTTCCGAGTCAAGCGCTTCTGCGCCTTCGTCTATGGAACGGCTGCAGACCTCGTACTGGCGGAAGATGCCTACCTTTCGCAGATGAAGCCCAACGATGATGGTAACGACTGGGACAGCTTTGAAATCTTGCAGGTGGCCGCGGCTTATGATCCCTACGCCGCGATTCGTTGGGAAGGCATGCTCGGCTATCGGCGATGGATCAATGAAAATCCGGACGAACTCACCTCACTTGAGATCGGCCGGCGCCTCAAGGAATTCGCAGAGCAGCATCAGTGCAGCTTTGAAGAAATGGGCATCGATGCCTTGAAGAAAGAGGGCATGAACCTGCTCCTAGCCGTCGGGCAAGCGTCTGAGCGATCGCCCTCCCGCTGCTACATTCTAGGCTCCCACCTCGATCGCGGCGGAGCTCCTCTCATGCTGCTCGGTAAAGGTATCACCTTCGATACGGGTGGCATCAATCTCAAAGCCTTTGAAAGCTTTGTCAACGCGATGAAAAACGATATGGGTGGCGCTGCCCTGATGAGCCAACTCTTTATGGCCTTGGTCAAAAGCGGTTTTGATAAGCCTTTGCTGCTCGTGATTCCCTGCTGTGAAAATCTGATTGACGCCAAGGCCATGAAACCTGGGACCGTAGTGCAGAGCCATAAGGGGCTGAAGGTATTTATCGAGCATACGGATGCCGAAGGGCGCCTGATTCTTGCTGATGCCCTCAGCTATGCTTCAAAGCGCTTCAAACCCGCTGCTACGCTGAGCGCTGCTACGCTGACGACCGCTTCTTTACGGCAGTTCTCAGGGTATTTCACGGCTGTTCACTTCGCTTCGCCAGCCGTCCAAACGGCTTTGCACGAGGCTGGCATGAAGTGGGGCGAACGTTTCAGTTGCTGGGAAGATTTCCTGCCTTTCAAGGCAGCCAACTCCACCAAGGCAGCTGACCTCACAAATATGGGCCGCCTCCCCTCGCATGCCAGTATCGGGACGGGATCTAACGTCGCTGCGCACTTTCTCAAAGAATTTTCCACAGGCCCTCTTATTCACTTCGATATCTTTGCCACTTGCTGGAATTGGAGCGGGGACTATCCGGGTTCGGCTTTCGGTGCAACCGGAGCACCTTTTAATTCGCTCTTTGAGCTCTTGCGTAACACTCAGATCACTTGAACTCGATAGGGATGATGCTCGAACGAGGTCAATGATGGTGCAGGACGAGACTATGTTTTCGCGTTTCAGGCGGCTGCATGAACGTCGGTTTGGCCAGCTGTGGCTGAAAGCGATCGCTCTGGGATTGGGACTGTTGATCTGCTTCGAACTTATGTTCTTCATTTGGATCTGGCCTGACTGGGATGCTTTGCGCCAAGGTAAGGTCCCTCCATCGGCGCTCATAGAAGAATACGAAAAAGCCAGGCGAGATAATTCAGAGCTAGCTCCTCTTAAGTGGTCGCCTATCGTGAAAGCCTTTCCCAAATCGATCAAGAAAGTCTTTGTTCTGGCCGAGGATTCGCGCTTCTATGA
This sequence comes from Oligoflexus sp., assembly GCA_041736305.1. GTDB lineage: Bacteria > Bdellovibrionota_B > Oligoflexia > Oligoflexales > Oligoflexaceae > Oligoflexus. The sequence goes on from JBGSTX010000089.1 coordinate 8,800, forward strand.
GCATGATGGAATCGATTTGCCAGCGATTCTGGAGGCTGTCGCATACAACTATCGGCACGGGAAAGTCTTGCGTGGAGCCAGTACGATATCCCAACAAACCGCTAAAAATATGTTTCTGAGTCTCTCGAGAAACCCTCTTAGAAAGTGGCATGAACTCCTGATGACTTTTTTCCTAGAAACCCATCTGACTAAAGAGCAGATCCTGCACATCTATCTTAACGTTGCTGAGTTTGGGCCAGGGGTTTTCGGGCTTGAAGCGGCCGCCAAGCACTATTATAAGAGCAGTGCGCAGGGGCTCAGCGTTTCACAGGCAGTCGAGTTGGCAGCAGCTTTGCCCAGCCCGAAAAAACATAACCCGAAGCAGCGTACTACCGCCTATCAGAAGCGAGTTCAACGTATTGGACAGACCATGCAAGTGGTCGAACGAGTGGCGGCTGAACCTTTGCAGAGCAGCGCTGTACGCCAGGAGCTTGAGAAGAATCTCGACGAACTGCGACGGGAACTCAAAGAAAATCCGATCGAGCAGCTGCCTGCTGGAGGCGAATCTCCAACTCTGAAGGAACCGACTGCCCAGGAATTGCCTCCCGATCCAGGTAATAGCCAGGGCGAGGTCGAAGGTGCAGCAGAGTCGCGCGATGCAGAAGACCTACCAGCTGCAGAGCCAGGAGTGCCTCCAGCAGAAGAAGCGGAAGTGCCCGACTAATTTGCAAAGAGGAAGCTCATGACAAATACCTCGCATCCCTACTGGCTCGACGAGAAACTGGAGCTAGGCAAGCTGGGAAAACCCCCGGAGGGGCAGATATGCATCATCGGTTCTGGCCTTTCTGGAGTCAGTGCTGCTTACTGGCTTCTAGAAAAAGGTTACGATGATCTGGTCATCGTCGATTATGAGCCTGAGCAAGCGGCGACCTTTCGCAATTGCGGTCATATACTCTATGGAACCGTAGAATCTATGCTGGCTCTGGTTGCTCTCCACGGTGAAGAAACAGCTCGCCGCCTTTGGGCGCTCTCGATCGATATCTGCCACGAGGTGCGGGATACCATCGCTCGCCTTGACCTGGCCGCGGACTATAAGCAGGACGGCTACCTCGTCATTGCTATCGATGAGTCGGAGGATAGAGAAATTCGACAGTCGATCGACTATCTGCAGCGCTTCGGTTTTTCGAGCGAGTATGTGGCGCGCGAGAAACTCGAAGCGCTCGGCTTCCGCCATACCTTCGGCGGGCGTTTCGAGCCGGGATCGGGGCAAGCTCATCCCGTAAAGTTCCGCAATGGCCTTCTAAGGCACTGTCTGCAAAGAGGCGTCACATACGTAGGAGGCGTCAGGGTGAAGGCTCTGTCGGAAGTTCAGGATAAAGTGCAAATCGAGACGGAGGCCTTTGGCAGCATAGCTTATGATGCAGCTATCATCGCCACCAATGCCTATTCGCCTTTGCTATCTGATTTCTTTAGAAAACATCGCCTGATTGAACCCTTCCGTGGCCAGATCATTACTTCGAAACCTTTGCGGCATCCTCCACCGATCACCTATCCCCACAGTTTTGATCACGGCTACGAATACGCTCTCATGACCAGCGACCAGAGATTGATGATAGGCGGCTGGCGACAGCATACACCCCAGGGAGAAAAAGGGACCTACGATCTGCAGCCGAATCCCATGGTCGAGCGAGGCCTCGAAGAGTTTGTGAGCAGGCATTATGCTTTGCAAGAAAAAATCGAATGGGAATACTCATGGGCGGGTATCATGGCAGCTTCGAAAACTGGTTTTCCTTTTATCGGGCCGACTGATAGCCCTCGCATATTCACGGTCGCAGGGTATACGGGCCATGGATTTTCCTGGGCCCACGGCAGTGCGAAGATACTGGCTGACATCATCAACGGCGACCCTATTCCATCGATAGTTGCCGAACGCTGTCGCCCTTAAAATTTTTTATGATGCGGTTTTCATTCCTTCGAGAATGATACCCTTTTGCTGGAGCGCAGCTAAGATTCCGTCCTTATCTACTGCTTTGATGTAAGCGTCTTTGGCTTCGATCAGGCCCTTATTTACGAGGTTCATCAGTGCGTCGTTCAGCATGATGTTGCCCTTGGCCTTTTGGGTCTGCATTTGATTCTGTATCATGTGGGTATTACCTTCGCGAATAAGGCTCGCGACGGCCCGATCGACGATCAGAACTTCCTGGGCTGCGACTCGGCCTCCGCCTTTTTTCTTGATCAAGGTTTGCGCAACGACTCCCCGCAGAGATTCCGCCAGCATAACCCGAACCTGCTCCTGCTGTTCAGCTGAAAATTGGTCGATGATCCTATCGATCGTTGAAATCGCTGTATTGGTGTGAAGAGTTCCGAATACCAAGTGACCTGTCTCTGCAGTTTCGATCGCAATTTCTACGGTCTCGAGATCGCGAAGCTCACCGATTAAGATGATGTCGGGATCCTCACGAAGGGCGGCACGGAGCGCGCGGGAAAATGATTGGGTATGGCGATGTACTTCGCGCTGATTAATAAGGCAGCGCTTCTGCTTGTGAACGAATTCGATTGGGTCTTCGATGGTAATGTTATGGTCGCTGCGAGTGTCGTTGACCAGATCGATCATGGAAGCAAGGGTGGTCGACTTTCCCGATCCAGTTGGACCGGTGACAATGACAAGCCCTTTGGATAATTCGCAGAGCTTGCGGATAGCGGGGCTGAGACCAAGGTCATCTGCCGAGAGGATTTTCTCGGGAATCTGCCGCAGTACAGCGCCGACACCGAGACGATCTCTAAACATGTTGACACGAAAGCGCGCTACACCGCTGAGTTCGTAGGCAAAATCTGTATCACTGCTCGCGGCGAACTCTTGGCGATTCCGTGGCGGCATGATGGGCAGGAGGTAGGAGCGCATTTCGTCTTCTGTCACTCTCTCTTCGCTCAAGCGGATGATCTCGCCGTCGATGCGCAAACTGGGAGGCTCTCTCATGGTGAGATGAAGATCAGACGCCCCACGCTTGACCATCTTTTCGAGTAGAGAATCAATAGGCCGAGGGCCGCTCATATCGAGAACATCGCCGGCTTGATTAGGTCCAAAAGCGATGATGCTTTCCTCTTTAGGGGAAGTAATCACCGTTTCCATATTAAGAGAACTTTCGGTCACCGAAGGCATGGCGTGGGTGCCGAGACCTGTTGCTGTCAGGGTGGTTTGTTGAAAGTGATAGTTGTCTGTCTCAGTATACTCCTCAACCGCGGCCGTAAAGGGAAGCTGTTCTACGGTTTGAGTTTCCACTTTTACTTCTGCCTCTGCTTCTGCCTCTGCTTCTTTTGCTCCATCTACTTGTGCTGCTAAATCGGGAAGCGTCGAAGATTTCCCTGGGGTATAAAGGACAGTCGGTATATCGATCGATTCTGATGAAGGCTTTGCAAGCGGGATTTCGGCTCTGTTAGGAAGGTGCGACGGCTTAAATTGCGTGTCATCTTCCACTTCAAG
>JBGSTX010000214.1:0-2208 GCA_041736305.1 Oligoflexus sp.
GCAAAGCTGGATGAGCATGCTGAGCGAGGCACTTGGTCTGGGCATCAGTCGCGAGCCTGAAGCAGAAGGAGAAGGAGAAACACAGCAGCTTCTCCTTGAAATAGCCAACATCGATGCAGCGATGCTCGTCCTCAAGCAAAAAATGCAGCAAGTGCTCGACGAAAGAATGAGTGGACCTTTAAATCGACGCTTGGTCGCGGCTAAGCACGCTCATCCTACCACCGAAGAAGATATCAAAGACTTTATCGCCTATCTTGACTTCGCCGGCTCCGGACGTCACTCGAAACGCCTGCAAACAGCAAACTACAAACAGCACAGCCAGCTGCTGAAAGACTTTATCAGCGACCGGACTGTACTCTGCTCTGAAGAATTGATCGCAGCCTTTCAGGACTTCGCTATAGTCCCCGATCGGATAGAAGCAGATCTAGCGCGTTGGACGCATACGGCTAAAGTTTTTGAGGAGCTGCTGAAGAAGAAACCCCGCCGCGGTCCCGATCTCGAGAAAATCCTAGCTTCCCTCGATGATATTGCCTTAGCCCGTTGCGTAATCGAGCAATGGCAGAAGGTCTTCCCACGGCGCGCCAATCGGCTTAGCCGCGGGATTCGGATCTTCATGAGCTACTTCAAACATCCTTGCCAGCTCCTCTGGCGAACAAGCTATGGGATCCTCGCTCATCAACGCGAGCTCGTCCGCTCGGTTGTAAAGCTCGAAGAATCCGGGCGCATACTGCGTCAGCTTCAGGGCATTCATGAATCCATGCATCCGCAGTTTCCAGGTGGCCCCTCCTTAGCCTTCGAAGCTTCACAGTTTACCTTACTCGAAAATCCAGCCAAAGAAAGTTCGACACAAAAATTGCTGCAAGAGATGAAAAAGCTGCAGGCGAAGCGGGATGAATTGGTCAAGGCTCAGGTCATTCACAAAATGAAGGAAATCGCCACAGCCACCCAGAGATCGAGCAGCAAGGCGACTAGCCCCCTGACGACGATCAGCAATCTGGTCGAAGCTCTCAAAGAGTGCCCTAGCATCGAGCATGGTAGCGGTGTATCTCTGCTCCGCGATCTGCAAGAAGCCCTGGGACAAGCTTTTCCGATATGGATTTGCAGAAAGCAGGCCGTATCCTTTCTCTTTCCGACTCAGGACCACCTCTTCGACCTCGTCATCATTGATGAAGCGGGACAGTGCCGTGTCGATGATGCTTTACCGCTGCTATTTAGGGCGAAAAAGCTGATGGTTGTAGGCGATGAGAAACAAACTGTCCTCAATAAGAATTCCGTACTAGATGACTTTCTCTTTAAAGCTTTCAAGCTAGAAGAACACCTCCGTCACACCCAGGCCCGAAACATCAAGGGCGGGGGCTCGCATATTTTTGGACTGGTGAAATCGATCAAGCAGGCGGAAGTGATGCTGGATGAGCACTACCGCTGTCCACCGGCTATTATTCGCTACTCGAACGACTACGTATACGGGTCTAACCTGAAAGTGATGCAGTGGCAGCACAGCGGTATGGCACCGTCGGTCGTAGTCGATTATAGCGAGAAGAATGCCAAGTCCAATCACAAAGCCACGAGCGGCAAGTATAAGGATCTCGAGACCGAGCTACTCGACCGCTACCTTGAATTCGTGGCAGCAACGGTGAAGAAGATCGAAAAAGAAATCGGTCGTCCCATCAATATGGAAACCGACGTCGCGCTCTGCTACTTCCTCCTGAAAAATGAGCCCTATATCAAAGACAAAAAGGCAGAATTCCTGCAAAAATTGGGACGTGGCAACAACGTTCTCGATGGGGCGGGCGCCGCTTTGCAGGGTAAGGAACGCGATTATATATTCTATCTCTGGGATATCAATCGGATGAACATCCGATTCTTTGGCCAAGGCGACGATCCCGATAAGAGAAAAGGTGAATTGAACGTACTTATGAGTCGTCCGAAAGTACGAGCCTATCACTATCTGCATCCTGATTTCGATAAGCTTAAGCACGATAATGCCACGATCGCCGATTATCTATGGAAGACCTTTCAGCAGCAGGGCGAAAAGAAGACCAAAACCTCCTTTGTGCCGCGCCGCGTAAGGCCGGACAATAATTATCGTCCCTGGCAGCGATCAAGCGGTGAATTGATGCGCGCGGTCCTCAGCCAAATTCTCAGCACGCGCAGTGCAACCGCCTGGCTCGATCCCTTAAATCGGGCCGAATGCAGTGTTATCGTCGG
>JBGSTX010000268.1:0-9221 GCA_041736305.1 Oligoflexus sp.
CAGGTGGGCTGTAGCCACTGCTTGATGTGCGCTCGGTAGCTGATAGCCTGATCGGTCCACTTCACCTTCTTATTTTGATCCCAAGCGAAGGCCAGAACCCTGAATCGATCATCATCGGTAAAGGCGCGGCGATAGGAACCCACCTGCCGGGCCTGCAAACATCCCGACGTGACTTCGAAGTGCCTGAAATTGTCTGTGTTGCTGCATTCGAGAGTTTGGCCGTCCGCGTAGCCATCGAAGTTCTCGCCAAGCCATGCGAGCTTATCTCTGGCTGGGCCTGAGGTGTAGGAGCCGCCGTCGGGGAAGGCGGTGTAAGTGTCAGGTGGATTGGGAGCTGGACACCAGCTTTGGGCTTTGAGGGGAGAGGGGAGGCCGACGAGGATGGACAAGTGAAAGAAGCCTGCTGTAGCGAGTTTCCGGAATTTTGACAGCTGCATAAAGAGTCCCTTAAGTGAAGGGGGCCGAATGACCTCACGATGACAATTTCGGCGAAAATTTATTGCGAGCGATTGGTTAGGCCATGCGCATGGCCTTGATGAACATCGTCCGCCTAGGCATACGCCTTAATGCCAGATTGGCGGCAGTATTGCATGGAACCACAGTATTCGATCTTCTGAACATAGAGGTCTATCTATGAATCGTTCCTGTTTTGCCCTTAGCGTCTTCGCCTTTTCTATCTTCTTCGGTATTACAAGCTCCTGCAAAACCGTTCAAACTCTGGATTCTGAAGCGGCCGAGTCGCCTGAGGCGATTGAATTTAAGAAGGGCAATACGGTCGCAATGACCCCTGTCCAAAACCAAGGCACTGTCAACTATTGCTGGGCCTATGGAATGCTCGGAATGGTTGAAGGACTGCATAAGAAGAGGACTCAAGAGGACGTTGTCCTCAGTCCGCATGCGCTCGGATTCTATCACTACGTTTCAATTATCAAGGCCAACCTTTCTAAGGGGCTGAGTGAGCAAGAATTTTTTTCTCTCTTAAACCAAACCCATATGCAGCAATTGGATACGAGCTCTCCGATGGACGTTGCCGGATCGGCCAGTCCTCAGAGGCTCCTTGCTACCTACGGCACCGTGCCTGAGACTGCATTCAAGCTACGCGTTGAAACTCCAGAACAGGCAGCTAACCTCGCCCAGGGGATCGCCAAGAGAATGTTTGAGTGGACCAAAAAAAATGGCGGCGAAAAGCTCAATTCTCTGAGTGAAGACGACATCATCAAGCATTTCATGATAGGCAAGGCTAGCGGCGAATACACCGCAGCTCCACCTAAATCGTTTACCTACAAAGGCAAAACCTACACACCTTTGAGCTTTCTCAAGGATTATCTTAAGTTTGATCCCCAGCAGATCCAAACGAAGGGCTTTCCTGGGAACTTGATTCACGTAAAGGGCACATACGCTGAGCTTAGCCTGAAGCAATTTATTGACGAGGTGAATGCGAACCTCAAGGCCGGCATATCCATGCCTATCGCCGTTGGAGTTGACGTGAGCCGCCTGGTCGGAGGCACTTTTCAAGCCGAAGGCAAGGCTCCCTTTCAGCGTGCTGGCGGCCACATTATGCTCATCGTAGGGCCTGTAAAAAAACCCATCAATGCTGCCAATGACAAGGACTATATCATCGTCAAGAACAGCTACGGGATTGGCGAAAAATCAACAAGTGATGGGCTCTATTTGATCGAAATAGGCTACCTCAAAGCTCAGGCTGCCGCGCCCGATACGATAGCACCCTTGTTTAGCGGGCCTAAAACCGCGGGCAAAGTTCCCAGCCTTTAAGCAGCTGAGAAGTCACTCTATCGAAAAGCGCCGTTCCTACCGCTGATAGAAGTTCAGAGGGCTGGCAGAGTGCTTAGCCCTGCGATCGCGGCCCGCATTGGAAATCTATACCTCAAATACATCGATAGCCCAAAAGTCCAAGGTGATCACCGCAACTTCGCGGTGTGGCATTTTGCTTGGGCCATCGGCAATATTTATCGACTTGGGGATGCTGATGTGAAGGCTGCAGTTCAAAACGCCTACCAGGACGCTGTGGAGCGTCCCCAGACAATAGACGCACCTTTCAATGAAATTCTCCAGAAGCACCTTACTGAGGATCGCATTTATATGGGCGATGCTCATGAAGGAGGTCGCACTTATGCTCGCGCTCATATCGTGATCCCTGGAAATCTTCAATATCTGCAAAGCGTCGACGACTACAAGGCGAAATAATCCCAAGATTTCCCACATTGGAGCTGATGAGTTTACGGGATTTCGTTGCCCATGGCCGCCTCGAGTAGCTCATACCAGCTCTCGCGATCCATTGAGATTTCAGGAGCCTTCGCCATTGACAGGAGCCTTTGCTCGTTAATACTGCCCAGGACGGGAATAATGCCCGAAGGATGGTGCATCAACCAAGCCAGAGCCAGTGCTTCGGGACTGCATCCGCGGGCCGCAGCCTGCTCTTGCAATCGACCTGCAAGAGGCTCGGTCGTCGCCAGTCTTCCACCTTCTAGAGGCGACCAGGCCATAGGGTGGTAACCGTGTTGCTGTGCATGTTCGAGACTGCCATCAAAGAAGTTTGATGGACGCAGGAGATGAAGTTCTATTTGGTTCGTCGCGAGGGCTTCAGGGTAGCGACTTTGCAAGAGGTCCATCTGTGCGGGTAGGAAATTGGAAACGCCGAAAGCGCGAATTTTACCTTCTCGCTTCAACTCGATCGCCGTCTCAGCCACACGACTGGCATCCATCAAAGGATCAGGACGGTGGAGGAGCAGCAAGTCGAGATAATCAGTCCTTAGGTTTTTGAGGCTTTGCTCGACAGATGCTCTGATATGGGCAGCACTGCTGTCGTAAGACTTCCTTCCGTTCTCAGGGCGCAGGGAGGATGGCAGGCGAATGCCACACTTGCTGATAAGTTCCATGCTTTGTCGCTGCTTCCCCGTCACGCATCGCCCAAAGAGCTCTTCGCAGCGGTATCCACCGTAGATATCCGCATGGTCGAAACTCGTTATACCCAAATCGAGGCAAAGATCTACCAAGCGACGCACGCTTGCCACATCTCCATTCAAGGGTGCATTGAAGAAGCGCCAAACTCCGTAGACCAAACGCGACACTTCGACGCCTCCGGGACCGAGCGTAACACGACCAATTGACATCAAGGACCTCCAATCTCGTTTATGCACCGAGGCAGATAGCGGAACAAGCGATCTGCACGCAGCAGAAGGGCCGCATTAGCACTATCTAAGGCTCGGGCCTAGCATTTTTCATTGCCCGGCAATGGCCAGGACGAGAAAAAGAGCGCTTAGGCCGAGGACGGGTGCAGCATATGCGGTCCAAAGCCTTTGGGGCTTTGGCCTCGACGTGGTGAGCAATGACGTTCCATAACAAACCTCTGATTTAGACCTGTCGGAGTTAAATCAGAGCGACTTAAGAAAGTCGCCTAAGTCCCCATAAGAAAACGATATTTCTTTGGTTTGAGCTCGGTAAAAAGCTATTTGCACCTTAGCGTCGCATCCAAAAAAAGTGCCCCCTCAGAGGCGACCTAGTCGATAAAGAGCAAAAAAAGCGTCGGAGAGCTGACGTCTTGGTTTAATGACGATTCATAAATACCCGAGAATCTAGCCTTTATTCTATACGCCTGAAGCTTATTAAGTCCTGGCCGAATGGGAGCCTTAATAAGGGAGAGAACCGATGACTAAGCCGAAAGTTGGGAGCAGACAAGAAGGTAGCGCAGCAGCGGCGATGCTCCTGCTCATCGCTGGCGGCTCGCTGTTTATGGCCCAATCGGAGATGAAGTCCCTGAAATCTAAGGTGGACCAGGCCAAGGTCGTGCTCGCCTCAGACCAGGCGACACTGCAGAATTCATCCTCCCTGCAAGTAGCAGCCCGGCTTTTGCGCTCGGCAAGCGCCACCCAAGCGGCACCAATTCACCTGCAGACCTACATCACGACGAATACTTGCAATCAGAATCGAAGTTTGGTGGTAGCTCAAGGCGCCCAATGGCAGTCGACTGCAAACGTGATCACGGTACGGAATTTTACCAGCGAGCAGTTACGCGTTAGCAACAGTGAGATCTTCAACAGCTTACAAAATGGTCAAGCAGTTGGACTGGTTCCCGCAGACGCCACGACGATGCGCATCCTCGGGTTTCGCTGCAGCAGCGATCCGCTGAAGCCGTACCTGGTGGAAGGGGTCTATGTCGAGGCGAAAGAGCAGGACGTTCAGCGCCGTAAGGCGATGCTGAGTAAAGCTTTCCTGCCGATGGAGGCGCCCCCACCATCAAGCTGTCGCTTATATATTCGTGATAAGGACGGCGCGGTCAAAGCTCCCAGTGAAGCAGGGACTCCCATCGTCCTGTCCGAACTCGAAGGAACTCTGCACTTTGAGTGCAATAATGTCGTCACGCGAGCGTATATCTTAGATCAAACCCACGGTGCCATCGTCGAACAGACTAGAACCGATCCGGTGACTCCGGCGAATGCTATAGACGATGGCTTGAAAGCCATGTTTCCACCTATTGCTCTGAGCAGCCTGACCGCTGGAACCCAGTCGCTACTCGGAATTGCCGAGCAAGTGGATGGCACGCAGCTGACCTTTCTACTCGACTTGGATGTGAGCCAGGTCAAGCCTGATCCGGATCCTCAGACCTGTGAGTCTAGCTGCGATTCAGTAGCTCCAGTTTCAACATGTGACCCAAATGCCATGGTGCATCGGGAAAGTTACCAGGAACGTGCGCCCGACAAATGGGTCTGCTACCAATGTGGAAATTATTATGGCTTCGATCCCAAGCAGAACTGTGCCAACATTGGAATTGTGAGTCAGCGTGGGAACGGGGGCTGTTTCGATGCCGACACCTTGATTCGCGTGGCCGATCAAAAGTCACGAAAAATTAAAGATTTGCTGGTAGGAGATCAGGTCTGGAATCCGCTGCTGAATCGAACTCTGCCTATCAAACACATCGTTCGCGGCTATGAGCATAAGCCCATGTATAAAGTTAGCAGCGATGGGCAGACTGTCGAGGTTACCTCAGAACATCCTTTCCTGACAAAGCTTGGGCTTATGGGTGCCTCCCAACTTCAAGTCGGAGATACAATTCTAAATTCTCAGCAAGCTTGGTCCACGGTTGAATCAGTTGTCCAGATCGCGCCAGGGCCCCAGAAAGAGGTGTGGAATATCGAGCTGGATACTCCCGAAAATGACGAACGAAACCATATGTTGCTCGCGAATGATATACTGACAGGAGATTATTACCTGCAGCAACGAGTGAGCCAGCGCGCGCACTTGGAATTGCTAGGGGACCATCGCCGTTAATTCTTGATTTAGGTTTCCCATGACAGGCAAACGTTCATCACAAAGTAGACCGGGGACGCGGTCTCGCAAGGGACCGGGTACACCACACCAGGGACCGCTGCAGACGCGGTACATAGTTATGCTGCTGGTCCTCGGCATGGGCTATTGGTGGTGGAAAAAGCAGCAGGCTCCAGCCCCTCTGATCCAGATGCCGGCGCAGCAGCGAGAGCTTGAACCCCAACTGCTGCGCCCGGAAGCTATGCAAAAGCAGCAAAAACAGGAACAGAAGCGCTCGCTCCTCTTCGCCCAGGAACGCGCTGCAGGACTCCAGCCACTTCCCGTACAGATCACGCCAAACAATATTCAGCTGCAGGTGAGCTCCACTCTGCTCTTGCGACGCTGCATTATCGGTGATTTTGATATTATGCTGCGGGATCAGCAGATACTGAAGCGTCCTGACCCCGGCTTTATTCTGAGCTTAGAGAATCTCGACCCGCAGAGTTTCGTCAAACCCCTCCAGGTCCCCTTGAGTATTAAGCAGATGAAGCAGGGAATACAGCACACCTTCACCCTGCCGCAACAGGATAAACGGAGCACCTGGGGGCTTTTCATCTGTACCAAAGGTCAGCAGCCGTCCTGCGCTCAGCAGAGCAAACCATCTCTGGCACAGCTTTCTGCCCAGCAAGGACCCGTACTGGCCTCTTCGCCGGAAGCACAATACGATCGCAGCGAAAAGGTATTTTTCTTTCACTTTATCGTTGCGTACCAGGATCGACTCTTGATGCATGACCCCTTGCAGTCGCTCGACACAAGCTTCCAAAGACTCGAGCTTGCCCTCAATCAAGCGGGCGGGAAATCGGTGTCTCCCAGCTTGCTCAACGAAGTGAAGCAGTGGTATCGGAAAATCGGATCAATGCCTGCATTCGTTAAATCGGGTGGCATACAGATCCAACTACCCCATCAGGGAGAGGGTTGTTCATGAGAAAAGCGCCCGGAGAGGCAGGCTTTAGCCTTGTCGAAGTCCTCGTGGGCCTAGGGGTCCTCGGCGTGTGTGCCATGCTCTACTTTCAGGCTCGCACGGCTGCTATGATGACCTCCAAAAGCATCGAAGGAAGCAAGGTGATCACCGATGTTAATGACGCCCTAATTGCCGAGCTCGGTGCTATCGTGCGCGCCATCGATCCCGCGGTTCCAGGCTGTCTGAATTTAGGAGCTGTTCTGAATGGGCGAGCCTTGGCCAAGGCCAATGGCACGGCTCGTCTCAATTATACGCTTAATGTCTTGGCTCAGCAGTGGCTACCTGAGGGGATCAGCGCAGCTGAACGGAGAAAAATCGCGAGTTCTATCGAAAAAAGTCCAGTCCTACATACGCCATCGAATCGTTGCCGCCGTTCCCATCTGCCCACGTCGCCTACGCTCGCGAGTGATAACACCTTCTACTTTTGCATGAATATATCGAAGGACAGCAGCGCACTCGCTCAGTCTTTTTTGAGTTCACCCCTGTCCTTTGCCGAAGTTGGTTGGCAGCTCATCAATCTGCATACGGGAGCACCTCTGAGCTGTTCTGACTTCAATTCGGTCGGCAAGGCGGCAGGAGCTCAAGTCTTCTATAACGTGTACTGGGCGACCTCCCTTGGCGGGGAGTATACCTTCAAGAACTATGTAAATACTTTTACAGTAGGTAAGTGATGCGTGGAGCAGCGGCAGCCGGTTACAGTTTGATCGAAGTCATGGTCGTCGTGGCCATTGTCGGAGTTTTGGGGACGCTTGGTAGTCGCCTGATGCGTTCCATAGATGAGGGCGAGATGCAGGCCAAAGCTCGCTCAGCAGCCAATCAGCAAAACGAGGCCTTAATGCGTTTGATCGATCGCGACCTTCGCTTTCGCTCAAATAATACCAGCTACCTGCTGGCGCCTCAGGGCTTAGGGATTACCGTGACGCGGCGGCAGTCGCTCGATCTCAGCGATCTTGATGCAGCCGATCAAAGCTATCAGGTGGGTTTTATCAGCCGTTGCATGCCGCGCCCACCACGTTTGAATACATTTCAGGGTCTAAAGACCCAATTGCAGAGCCCGCGCTTGGCCTCGGCCGGTGCCTGCCTGAAAAGGCTTAACTGCAACAATGGGCAGATGCCTGAAGTCCAAATTAATCTTGCGGGAGCAGGCCAGATACCCCCTTACCCGAACCGGACATATCCGGCCCAAGTAGGAGCCGCAGATTCGATAGGCGACCGAGCTTTAGGCCAAGCTGTCTGCTTCGAGGCGACAGCCGAGCAGATCCACATCTCCATCGACACGATCTACCCTTCTGGCCGCGAATTCTATCAGGTGATTTCCCACGAAAAGTCCATACCTTTAACCGTGAAAGACTTTCAGATTCTTCCGCATTAACACTGAGGCCTGATTGCTGCGAGCAAGCTTAAGGCTTCGATGAAGCAGACTGATGCCTGGATATCGGGGCCCGAGAGGACGTTCTCTCATTCGACGATCTCAAAATCTTCCTGCCAATTTGTTTTGTACAAAAGGTAGATTTTCGAAGGCTCGACGTTAGCTTGTCGCCTTTGTTGCTGGCCTCCTGCACGCTAGCTCGTAATAAGCGTAAGAGGGATGAGAAGATAGATAGCTTTGCTTCCGAACATGGATACAGCAACCTTTCTTGAGAAACAGATGCAGCAACTTTTAGTTCTGCCTGCCATGTTAGTATAGCGTAACTCTGGGTCAAAGAGCAGAGGCTGAGGCTTAAGTCCCCGGCGCATTCAGTGAAGCGATATGTGATCGATCTCCCAACCTCTCAAGGCCACAAATTGTTTTCCCTGCGTAGTCGCACTACCGCGCCATCGAGTTGGTCAGAAATTTCAAGAGAGGCCGCTGTTTTTTGTGGAGGGGCATGATATGTTGATTCCGTTTTGCCCTTGCCAAGTATGCATGCCACTGTCGTGCGCAAAGTTCTTTCTTCGGGTCGTCTGTTAAGGCTCTCTCTTTGGAAAGGTATTACTGTGGATCGTGAGCAAGTCCGTTGGATGCAGCGTCTCGAGAATCTGAAAAAGGCCCTTGCACAGTTGCAGGAGGCCGTTGAACTCAGGAGAACGCGTCCTCTTTCAAGACTCGAGACTCATGGCCTTATCCAAGCTTTTGATTTCACCCATGAACTGGCGTGGAACACGATCAAAGATTTTTTCGAGTTTCAAGGAACTATTGGAATCATGGGTTCGCGCGATGCAAGTCGCGAAGCTTTTCAAAAAGGCTTAATTAGCGAAGGCGAGCTTTGGATGGAAATGATCAAGAGTCGTAATCTATCCACCCACACCTATAATGAGAACATTGCCCAGGATATTTCAGAAAAAATCGCGTCAAGTTATTGTGCAGCTTTTTCCAGCTTAGTTCGAGTCCTTGAAACGAGGAAAAGCTAAAAATGTCGGCTCTCTTATTTGGCTTAAAACGAGCAGAGATTGACGCAATTCAAGCGGTATTCAATGCTCATCCCAACTTGGAGCAGGCTTTTATCTATGGGTCGCGGGCGAAAGGGAATTTTCGTCCTGGGTCTGATATTGACCTCTGCATTTTTGGATCCAGGTTGAGCTTAAGTGAACTCCTAAAGATCGACCAAGAAATAGATGATCTTCTACTCCCCTATAAATGCGATCTTTCGTTATTTGACGCCATTGATCATCAGAGTCTCAAAGCGCATGTTCTGCAAGCAGGGCAGTTATTTTATAAGCGATCGACCGAGGCTTGAGCCCGAGAATAATTTCCTGCCATAGGTGCTAGCTGAGTCCTCCGTCAATGGCCCCGTGCTCGAGCTCGTCAGCCAACTTCCCCCACGCTCGGGGAACGCCGCTGGTACCGTTGGCTAGTGGGGAAGTACGGTCCGGTCCAATGACCGGAATTCCAGCTATTATTCCCCCTAAGCTTTAACAGTCGTCGTTGGCATCAGATCGTTGGACTTAAGAAAATTTC
>JBGSTX010000289.1:0-4773 GCA_041736305.1 Oligoflexus sp.
AACCGCGCGGATGAGGTCGGTAGACTTCGCGCCCTGCTTGATGATTGCTTCGTAGGCATCTCTAGCTTTTTTACTAGCAGCTCTACCATCGTCCCTTTTGGAAAAAAGAGTATCGGCAGACTTGAAATCAGCAGCGGTGGCGGAAAAGCTAAATCCCAAGGCGCAGGCAGCAGCGACGATGTGTCTTTTCAACATTAGTGATCCCCCTAGTTACTTATTCTAGAAATTTTTCGTCGACGATTTTCCGCCAAGCTACAGAGCCTGCTATCAACTGTCAATTCGGAAGCTGCAAGTTCACGTCAGATAACTTCTGAAAAAAGACCAAGATTCTTCGGGCTCTTACCGCCTGATTCATGGCTGCACAAAAGCACCAAAGTCTTTAGCTTCGTGCTAGCTAAGCAATGACTCGGCAGTGAAGCATAAGGTCTCGGCTGTCCGAAGTTTGAGACTAAAGTGCTTGCAGTTCTTGCGACACACAACTGTCCACTGGCAGGCGCCTGGGCTGCATTTTCTCTAGAGGTTTTTATCTGAATTTCGGGGAAGCTCTTCTGCGTCAATTGAGATAGATCTAGAAGACTTGCTGGGGAGGCGACTCATAGACTTTTCATGCTAGGCCGTTTAGCTTCTACCTTTGAAACGGCATTGTAGCAGGAGGAACAAGGGATGCGCATATTAGTGGTTGAAGATGATAGGGCTTTGGCTAGTTTGCTGGTTCGGGCACTGAGAGAAGAGTCTTACGCAGTCGATTTGGCGCAAGACGGCCAAGAGGCCGAATGGCTGGCTTTCGAAAACCCTTATGATGTTATCGTTCTCGATCTGATGCTGCCAATCAAAGACGGTTTAACAGTTCTAAAAAACCTCCGAGAGGCAGAAATTTCGACTCCTGTCCTCATTCTTACCGCCAAAGATAGTCCTCAAGACGTTGTGCGTGGGCTCGATGAGGGCGGTGATGACTATCTGAAAAAGCCCTTCAGCCTCGACGAACTCTTAGCCCGCGTTCGAGCCTTGCTGCGGCGGAAAGACACTGAAGTGGCTACCGTGCTTGAAGTAGGTCCTATCCGGATCGATCCAGCAAAAAAACAAGTAAGCCGAGATGGAAGAGTTATCGACCTGACCGCAAAAGAATATGCACTTATGGAATATTTTGGGCGCAACGCCGGGGTCGTACTTTCCAGGACACAGCTATCCGAGCACGTTTGGGATATGAATTTTGAACCAAGTTCTAACGTAGTCGATGTCTACGTTGGCTATTTGCGCAACAAAATCGACAAACCGTGGGACTCGAATTTCATTAGGACTATGCGCGGGCACGGCTATATGTTTGATACGGATGAAGTCCCTGCAACTCAAGCAGTTTCCCAAAACTCCAGTGCAGTTCAGACTCCGGGGCAAAATCAGAGCGCAACATCCTAGGAAATAATGTGTTTGAACGTATTCCCATTCGCATTCGTCTATCCTTGGGTCATGCTATTTGGATGGCACTCATCTTTGTCGCCATTGGCAGCGGTGTGCATCGCGTGGTGGAGGAAAGCGTTCTCCAATCCCTTGACGCCACGCTTTTGACTTCAGCAAAGACGATTCGTGACGCACAACTCGGCCGTCGCCAGCAGAATTCACCCTTCCCCGACCCGCTCTACTGGGAGTCCATGGTCGACGAATTTTTTGGAGGTCAGCGCTATGTGCGCGCCTATGCTCAGCTCGTCGATACATCAGGAAAAGTTAGGGCCCGCTCGAGCAAGAGAATCAATCTGCCTGTAACGCCGCTGGCGCTGTCACGGGCTGAGCGGGGGAACGAAACATACGAAACCTTTCGCCTCGTCTCAGGTGGAAGTCTCAGGCAGTTGACCTTGCCTGTAATGCGGCAGGGAAAGTTCACAGGCGAACTGATTCAAGTCGGTTCGTCGATGAGCGCATCGATGAACACGATCAATAGTGTGAATATGATGCTCTGGATCACTCTCTCTCTTGGTCTGGTGATTTCCGTAATCTTTGGCTACCTCCTCACAAAGCGCTCATTTCGACCTGTCGCGCGCGTAACTCAGGAAGTTAGTCGCCTAGGGGTGACCGATAATTTTGACCTGAGGCTCAAGCTACCTGCGGCGGATGACGAGCTGCGGGTATTGGTTAAAACCTTCAATGAGATGCTCGGACGTATCGAAGACGCCTTTGGTCGGGTCAGGCGATTTGCGGGCGATGTCAGTCATGAGCTTCGCACACCAATCGCTGTCCTGCGGGGCGAGGCCGAGCTTGCCCTGCGGAGAGAACGCAAACCAGAAGAGTATCAGGCTTCCTTGCGAACCATAGTGGGTGAGGCGGAGCAGATGTCGGCCATCGTTGAGAATTTGCTCCTTCTGGCCAGAGCCCAGGGCGAAGCGATCCCCATTCAATGGGAAGAAGTCGAACTAGAGTCCTTCGTCCGGGAACTGAAACATATGGTGGGCAAGGAGTATGAAGAGCGCTCTGTCCAGCTTCAGGTGCAATTGAACAATCTTGGACCTCGGACGGTGAGAATGGCTTCAGGATATTTCGTTCTCGCTTTAAAAAATATCCTGCTAAACGCTTGCAAGCATTCAAGTCCGGGCCAGATCGTAGAATTCTCTATACGCGAAGAAGGCAAAGACATCCTTTTCAGCGTGCGCGATCACGGAGAGGGTATTCCAGAAACTTCCCTTCCCTATATTTTCGACATGTTCTATCGCGCCGATAGCGCTAGAAATCGTTCAGCAGGTGGTGTGGGGATAGGACTCAGCCTCGCCAAAGCCCTAGTGGCCCTTCATCAAGGGCGCATAGAAGTGAGTTCTCCGCCGGGGGAAGGAGCAAACTTTACCGTGCGCCTCCCAAGCAAAGTTCCAACATCTAACCATAAGCAAAAGAACGAGACTCGTCAGAGATGGCGAAAAGCTTTTCTGGGCAATCCCTTCAAAAAGCTTTCTGATTCTTGGCAGCCTAAGATAGTGAATACAGATTCCGGACGTCCTGCGCCAGAGCCCGATCTTCGCCCTTGAAGAGGTTCTGAATCAGGTCGCGGTAGAGCGGATGGACCTCAGGGCTGAGTTTAGTGCTTTCTAGCCACAGCAGCTCATTGCCGAGTAGCTGCTTCTTCAGAGAGCTATAGCGAACTTGCTCGAGGGGTAAACGCGGAAAGTATGTGGCAGGCGCCGCTGCAGCCAAGACCTCGGGCTGAGAAGGCAAAACCAGATCCCAGCAGATCAGCTGGTGCAAAGCCTTCCGAACAGAGCTCACAGATACCCGTAGATCCCGCGCAATAGAACTTTCACTGGCGCCAACTCCTCCGTCTTTTTCAAAGGACTCATAGACTTTGATCAAGATCAAAAATGGCAGAAAGCTTTGAAAATAGGCTTCTTGCAGATGCAAATGTTCATCTTTCACCTTTTTGTCCGTCTCATGGTTGCCATCCATACAGCGCTTGGTCACCGCTGCTCCAAGAAGAGTGACGCACCAGATCACATAGAGCCAGAAGAGAAAAATAGGAACGGCTGCCAATGCACCATAGATCGCTTGGTAGCGAGTGAATTCGCCTATATAAAATGAGAAAAAGCGTACAGCCAGAGAGAAGAGAACGGCTGCGACCGCGCCACCGATAGCAGCTTTCTTAATCGGTACGTAACGGTTGGGTACGATTTTGTAGAGAGAGAAGAAAAAAGCGAATATTCCTAGAAGATAAATCAAGTCGTTGAGGATCCGGAGTGAAATCGATACCTCTAAGTATTTTGAACCCCAAGAGGTACTCGAGAGGGCGCCGGCGGTCAAAGCAAGGCTGAATGTTCCTAGCGTGAGAAAAGTCCAGAAATAGACGAAGCGAATGAAAATGGGTCGCGGTCGATCGATTTCAAATATCCGATTAAGCGCCATTTCTATCTGTCGAAGCAGAAGAATAAGCGTGAAGACCGTACCTCCAAAGCCAGTAATACCAATCTTTTTAAAATCGGTGTTGCTCAAAAAGTCTTCGAGGTAAGTGAGGGCCTGTTCGCCACTTCCCGTTGCCAAATGTTTTAGGATCAGCTGTCGGCCCTCGACTATCAAGCTAGAATTTTCGCCGAAAAGAGGTGTGAAAAGCGAGATAAGGGCGAATGTTGCAGCTAAGGACGGTATGAGCGAAAAAAGAGTAACATAGGCCATAGCGTAGGCGTGGTTGAAGAGATCTTTTTTCGACATGTCCTGCCAAAGCAGGTCAAGAAAGCGGGCAAAATCAGTTTCGAGCCAACGTTTCCAGAGTCCGTTGGCGGTATCCTTGACCCTTTTTAGCTGCATGCAGCCCTCTTAATGAAGGTGGGTTTCAGCGTGTCCGCGTGAGCTGACCCATTCATCGAGCTCTTTACGCTTCTTCTGCCAAAGGGCCTTATCGGTCCTTTCTTCTAGAAAACGAGCAAAAAGTGAATCGAGGGTATCGACGAGGAGATCGATCATCTTCAGGCGGTAAGCAAGTCCGGCTCCGTGGAGCTTGGGGTCATCGCTGTTCTGATGCTGAGGTATGGTGATGGTCTTGGGCTGCAGATCTTTGCAGTTAAGCAGGACGAAAAAGTCGCCGTAAGGGTCAAGGTGCAGCCCTAGCCGCAACTCCTTCACCGATTTTCCTGTCTGAAGAGCTGTTTCGGCTTCTCGGCTCCGACTCGGATCGCCCCCACGCAGGGTCTGCATATGAGCCTTTGCGTCGTCCGATTCTAAGACCAAGCGGTCTTCAATCCAAAGCTTAACTAGTACACTTTGGCCAAGTGCTAAAAGCCGGAGCTGCAGAGGGTTTTCCTTAGATTC
>JBGSTX010000321.1:0-6901 GCA_041736305.1 Oligoflexus sp.
GTTAAAAAAGAAGCATGGCTCAAGGCGCCTGGGGGTGAGGCAAAAAACGTTGCGATCACCGCAGTACCCTTCGTGCCTGTGCCTAAAGAGCAGCGCTACTTCGTTGTTCTCTTTGCCGTAGGAAATCTTCAGAGCCGACCGACAGTCTCGGCGGGGGCAAATGACGAAAGCGAAATCGATCGGCTGCGGCGGGAGCTTGCAGAGACCAAGGAGTATCTGAACGCGATCATCGAGAAAGAGCAAGCGACCAACGAGGAACTTAGGTCAATTAGTGAAGAAATCCAGTCGTCCAATGAGGAGCTGCAAAGTACGAACGAAGAAATCGCGACGGCTAAAGAAGAGACCCAGGCAGCTAACGAAGAATTAATTACTGTCAATGAAGAACTTCAAAATCGCAATCAGCAATTGGGCCAGGTTAACAACGATTTGGCTAACCTCTTCAGCAGTGTGCAAATTCCGATAGTGATGCTGTCGGAGACGCTCGGCATCCGCCACTTCACACCCGCGGCCGAAAAAATTCTCGGTGTTAGTCCCAAGGATGTGGGAAAGTCTCTGCATGAGATCGCCGCAGTGCTGAAAGTCGAAGGGTTGGAAGCCCTAGCTAAAGAAGTTATTGCGTCTCTCAACACGCGGGAAATGGAGGTCCAGGATCGGCTGGGCCGTTGGTATTACCTTCGGATCAAACCCTACCGAACCCAAGACAACAAAATTGAAGGCGCGGTAATTGTCCTGATTGATATCGATGCGATTAAGAGCAGCTACGAACAGGTCCTTATCGCTCGCGACTTCACCGATGCGATCGTCCAGACCACCCCTATGCCGCTCATCGTACTGGATGGCAACCTGTGCGTTCTCACAGCGAATCGGGCTTTCTTCCACCATTTCAAGGTCAAGCCCGCTGACACCGAGAAGGTTAGCATTTACGAGCTGGGCAGTGGGCAATGGGATATCCCTTCACTTCGGCATTTGCTCGAGGAAATTCTTCCTAGCAATGAGCTGATTGAAGACTACCTGATGGAGGAAGACTTCCCGAAAATTGGTCGGCGAACAATGAAGCTCAGTGCGCGGCGACTGGCTCAGAAGTCGGGTATTGAGGCGCGCATCCTCCTGGCAATAGATGATGTGACTGAGGAAGTTTCCAGTGCAGCAAAAATCCAGGCTGCCAAAAACACTGCCGAAGCGGCCAATAGTGCCAAGAGCGAGTTCCTGGCAAATATGAGTCACGAGATTCGGACTCCTCTCGGAGCCATATTAGGGTACGCGGAGCTATTGCTGAATCCAAACCAAGAAAGAAATGATGCCATCCACTGCGCTACAAGAATTCGCCGAAACGTTGAGCAGCTGAGCGAACTGGTCGATGAGATACTCGACATTGCGAAAGTTGAGGCCGGCAGGCTCGAGGTCGATAGGGTCCAATTCGAACTTCTTCCCGAACTCAGCGAGACGGCATCCTTACTGGACTCTCGAGCCCAGAGCCAGGGTCTTACATTCGAGCTGATTTTTGACGGAGAGATCCCCGAGACCATTTTAGCCTGTCCAAAACGTATGCGGCAGGTTCTTCTAAATATTGGCGGAAACGCCTTGAAGTTTACCCAGCAAGGAAGCGTGAGCATTACCGTGAGGCTGGTGTCCGCCACTGCCGGTGAAACCAACCATCGCCTCTATTTTATCGTGAAAGATACGGGCTGCAGCCTCTCGCCCGAACAACAGGCTCGGCTGTTCCGACCCTTCAGTCAGGCCGATAGCTCTGTAACGCGGAAGTTTGGTGGTACAGGCCTGGGCCTGACATTGGCTCGCCGCCTGGCAGAGGCGTTAGGGGGCAATGTTACATTGGCAGAAAGTCACGTGGGAGAGGGCAGTACCTTTATTTTTTATCTGGATCCTGGTCCACTTGCTGATGTGAGGATGCTGAGAGGACTGACAAAAGCCGATCTGGAGAAATTCAATATTGCCGCCTCCGATCGCTTTGCCTCGAACCAGAAACTAGCTGGAATGCGTGTGCTTCTGGTCGAAGATGGGCCTGACAATCAGGCTCTGATGACTTATTTTCTCGAAGAGAGTGGTGCTGAGGTCGAGCTAGCCGTCAATGGTATCGAGGCAATAGAAAAGGCGCAGTCATCAGCTCACGATATCGTCCTGATGGATATTCAAATGCCCCTCCTAGACGGCTACGAAGCAACTCGTCGGCTCAAGTCTGCTGGGTATGACAAGCCTATAGTGGCACTGACCGCGCATGCGATGAGTGGTGAGAACGAAAAGTGTCATTCGGTCGGTTGCAGTGCTTATCTCAGCAAGCCTGTAGTGGCGAGTGTGCTGATAGATCTAATCGCTCGCTTAGCTAAAAAAAAAGTCCTGCCCCTAAGTGAGACAGTAGAGGCTTATGAACCGAAGGAAAAAAAGTTTTTAGAAGGCGTGCGGGTTCTGGTGGCCGAGGATGCCCCAGATAGCCAATTTGTGATTTAGAGATCGGGGGCGGTGGGCGAGCATAGCGTGCGAGACGCTCGCATTTTGGAGTCGCATTCCACAACAATTTTAAAGGGAATTTGTTGATAATCATGTGGCCTCACGATCGGCACGCGGAGACATATGCTCTGAGTCGGCAACACTTCGCGCCAGTCGGCGATAAGTTGTTTATAGGCCTTCCCAACCGGACGGATTTTGCGGTCGAGATCAAAAAGCCCCACAGCATTGGGAATCCCAAGTTTTTCCCGCAGAGCAATATGCCAGTCCATCTGGTCTGTTATCGAATACCAGGTAAAACCAATAATTGGAATTCCATTGTTCCGGACATGCAAGAGGTTAGACCACTGTTTCCATAGCCAATCAACAGCATCTGTGCCGCTAGGTCCTTCGTTGATGTTGGTTTCCGTATGCATGACCGGGAGCAGGTAGCGCCGGTAGTATTGCTGCGTGATTTCATCATAGCCGAAGACTTCCCCAGCAGCTCGGGTGCTACCGTCGGGAGCCACGCGATGCTCATTGGTCGAATAATAATCGTTGCCCATCACGCAGTGGGCCTTGAGATGATGGTCCATGAAAAAATGATATTCGGCGCGGGTCATACCGTTGTCGAGAAGGTATTCGTACATATCAGAGTCGACCCGGCGACCATAGTTTAAATCGAGTGAGAGGAAGCGCTTGGAATTGTAGCTTTGTGCATGCTTTAAAGCGGCTGGATTATCTGCATGAAAGTACTCAGTCGACTCGCTCTGAATAAAGAGGGCATCGGGTCTCACCCTGATGATTTCATGCATCGCTAGCACATTGGCTTTAACGATGTGCTTGAGCGCAGTGACAAAGCTACGATCGGTCTTCAGCTGCTCATTCCACCAGCCATAATAGGCTGAAAAAAGGGCACAGATATACATCTCGTTGATAGGAGTGTAGAGCTGGACCCAAGGATAGCGGCAGGCAAAAGCCAGAGCATAGCGGGCGAAGAGTTTAGGAAACTCGGGATTTTGAAAATTTCCGAGCCAGTCAGGAAGCCCGAAGTGACAAAGATCAGAGATGACCACCAGGTTGCGTTTGAGGAGATCACTATAGACGAGGTCAGTAAAGCTCCAATCATATCGATCAGGTCCGAGCCAAACCTTGTGCAGCGGAGGGCCATAACGCAGGACATGAATACCGAGTTCTTCTACGCAATCAAAATCTTCGGACCAGCGCTCGTAGTGCCCGCAAAGCTCCATCTCATCAATTCGAGTGCGCCCTCCATCGATCGTTGGATAACTATTTTCGACGCCGCTAGCGAAGAGAAAATCTGAATAAATCACTGTCACCTCCTTCGACCCCGAGATGATCCATAGCCCATGCGCCGCGTAGAAGCTATAAAAAGGACTCTTTTCGATCAAGGATTTACTGGCAACGAGCAGCGGAATCCGATGTTGTTTGATAGGCTCGGCGGGCCGTAATTTGGATGACGTTGGCGAAGCCAAACGTCAACTGGCACTAACTGGCAAATCATTTTGCTCAGCAGTGGCTGCTAGCCTCCTTTGGAACTCAGACAAAGGAGCTAATCCTTCTTTCGCCAGGACGAACTTGACATCGGAGGCACGAGATCCTTAAGGGCTATACTAGTAGTTCCCGTCACTGCAGTATATTCATTCCATGAACCGATGAGATCATAACGGGGACGATTGGAAGCGGTCCTGGTGTGCTGCAAACGGTTATTGCCGACAAACGCTCCAGCCCTCGAGACCTGGCTGTGAATTCTGCCAGTTCTTCTGCCGAAGCCGAGTTGGCAATCTAGAGAATGGAGAAGTTCACAAGGGAAGCGCCGACTAAACGCGATCAGCGTTTAGTCGGTGAGGACTTCACTGCACAGACCGGAGCGACGCCTTCGGCATCGGCTTCTTCGGCGGCTTCGGCGCGGCAGCTTCAGTATTCTTCGGATTAGTGGCACCACATCCAGCGGCAGATGCTCCTAATTCCGAAAGTCCCTCGACCATGTAACCTAATCCTCCCCAAGCTCCACCCGCCGCAGTTATCCCGCCGCCAACACCAGCTACAACTCCTGACGCCGCGCACGCGGCATCTAAGGGGGCTGCAACTCCGCCTGTAGCGGCAGCAGCCCCACAAGTAGCAGCTGCCAACGATCCACCAACTCCAGTTAAGCCACCACCGACTTTCGCGATAGACGCACCTTGACGCACCATTCTCTCACCACGACCGTGGGCCGTCGCCATCTTCTGGCAAAAGCTGCCTTGCAAGCAAAGTTCAGCAAAAACATTTTCTGATTCGCTGGCACCTGCTTCAAATACATACTCATTGAGAAATTCTATTTGCTCTTTGATATCTTCGATTTCGATTGGATCTGATACTGCGTCTTCGTTTGCCTGAAGTATGTCTTCTGCCGACAAATCAGTAACATCGCGCAAACTTTTACCCTCTAGGCTATGTCCTGAACTTTCTAACCTTTCCAACATTTCACGGTAATCGTCTGCAGTCACTTCAAGCTCTACGTCCTCAAATTTGATAGGCCCTTTGGCCGCATCTAGATCCTTGAGCGTGTACTCGATATAGGTTTCCATATCTTCATCTAAATAATCATCGAGGATCTTGATCTTTTCCTCACGAGGCAGCTTATCAAATGGAACTCCGTCGAACGCTTTTTTATGCTTCTTCGAGTCACCGGAAATGGAAGCTGAAAACATCCCGTTCTCTGAACAACCCGTTTGAGCCAAAGCGAGCCCTAAAAAATACAGCAGAGCCAAAGAACGGCGTAAATAAGTGCGATTCATTTCATTCCTCCGGGATAGTTTAATTGTTAGGATTGCGAGTTATTTCCTTATCGGCAAAACCAGGGAAAAATCCAACGGGCGACCTATTCAGTTTGCTTTTCAGAAGCTTGGCCTATTTGATTTCACAGGCTCGATGAAAAGCTGGCTGAAGAATCGAGTTGAATCGAATTAAATGTTACCGAATGGGTTTGAAATAAAGTGGTAGGATGCCTCGATGAATCATATCAACCTGCACCGAGAACTATGCTTTGACCGGCAATTCTCGGTGCATAGCGAAAGGAATCGCTATGGGCAAGAAGAGAATGCCTCGCTGCCATACGTCTGCGCTATAAAAATAGCACCAAAGAACAGAGAAGTAAGATTTTGGAAGAGTTTTGTTCAGAAAAGCCGACCGAGCCATAGGGAGGGCATCCGAACCCTCAAACTTTATTGTCCCTGAGTAAGCTTTTCCTATGATTCAATACGTTGAGACAGACTGTAAGAAATTGATTATGGCAGGAGACTTTTCGCATCACTGCCATCCCAAAGTCTCTCTAGGAATATTTTCCAAGGCAGGATGTGAATGCCGTCTGGAGTCAGACGCTCTTCGGGATCCAAACTGACGACGGCGTAGCGCTTTATTTGCCCTTCCTCGGCAAGGGCACGAAGACCTTTCAGATGCTTATCACTGGTCATCTGGGTTGCCTTGACTTCCAGTGCCAGTTCCTGACCGATAATAAAGTCCACTTCAAATTTTGACGTGGATCTCCAGTACTGCAAAGGCCAGGGTTTGCGCCGATAGGACAGAAATGCCCTTAACTCTAGGGCGATAAAATGCTCAAATGCTTTACCAAATAACTCTGATCCGGGCTCAATTCGTCCTCGCCTTGCAAGACTATTGACCACACCGCAGTCAAATAACCAATACTTCGCGCGCGTGATGGCTTTGCGCTTCACTGTTTTTAGATAAGGCGGGACCTGGAAGCCAAGCAAGGTATCATCGAGTATGGAAAAGTACCCTTCCAAGGTTCGAGGAGCTACTCCACAGTCGCTTGCAAGACCTGCGTAACTGATCTCTTCGCCGTTGCTGAGTGCGACGACATCAAGAAAACGACTAAATCCTGCAAGATTTCGAACCAAAGATTCCGCCTGGACTTCCTCTCGCAGATATGTGCCCACATAGGCCTGCAGGAATTCTGCAGCCATTTCATCCGCATGAAATTCTGGCAAGCCTGTGGTGTTCAGATAGCTG
The DNA here is from genome assembly GCA_041736305.1 of Oligoflexus sp. Taxonomy (GTDB): domain Bacteria; phylum Bdellovibrionota_B; class Oligoflexia; order Oligoflexales; family Oligoflexaceae; genus Oligoflexus. Next base: position 6,472 of record JBGSTX010000321.1, read on the forward strand.
ATCAGGTCAAAGGAGTCTATCTCACGGCTTGTTAAAGGAAATAACTCAGCCTGAAAAGCACGACCAGCCAGTAAATTGGCAGATCCGTGCCTTAACTTCCGCGCGCTGCTGCCTGTTAATAGAAAATGCTGCTTTCTTTTCTCAATGAGACGATGAACCTCGTCGAGTAGAGCGGGGAGCTTTTGTATTTCATCGATGACCACGATCTGTGTAGCGCTCGTTTCTTGTTCAAGGATATTGGGCTGACTTAATAGTCTACGGTAAGTCTCCGCCTGCAAAAGGTCATAGACCTTTGCCTCAGGCAAGGCAGTTCGGATAAGAGTACTCTTGCCAGTTGCTCGAGGTCCAAAGAGGAAATGGCTTCTTTTTTTTAATAATTCAGGTATGTTAAGGATGCGTTGGTACATTTTCCACCATTCGGCGACACAGC
>JBGSTX010000364.1:0-9630 GCA_041736305.1 Oligoflexus sp.
AGCCTGCTGCTCGGTTCCCAGGCCTTTCCAGCTGAAGCCAGCATCCTCACTAAAAATACACTCAGCGAGCGAGCCGACCCCTGACACCGCTATCGGGCAACCGGCAAGCAGAAATTCTTCCGCAACGCGGCAGATAATTTCAGAGCCCAGGCTAGGGATGATGCCGAGATGAGTTGCCGAGAGTAGGCCTCGCATATCCGCCACCCTTTCGACGAGAAGCCCCCAATCCCGTCCTTCGACCAGGCCTTCAGCTGCTGCCGCAGCGCGAATGTCATCGGCCTGGAGGTTAGCAGGCAGTCCAACAATTTCGAGCCAGGGCGCCGGGAAGATTGAAGGCCAAAGAGCGAGCAGCCGTCGGTAGACACTGAAGAACTCGCGCTGACCCTTGACCGGATCAAGGCGTCCCAGAATGCGAAGGGTGGGCCTAAGAGCCTGAGAAAGCGCTTGGGCATCGAAAGCAAAGCGCTCCCGACTTATCCCTAGCGTCACCGCATGAACGGGCTTCTTCGCTCCTAGGACGGCCTGGAAGCGCTTCTGGAGGAAGGCTGCCGGGGTGAGAATTGCGCTGCAGTGGCTCATGCCCCACTGAGTTCGGAATGGGGCCAAATCTTTCTGAGCGTCGCTGTCCTGACCCCGAAAGCGAATGCGAGGAACACCGCCGATGAAGCGGGCGAGAAAGGTTTCGGGTCCGCCGTAAAGGATGATGAGATCGGGCTTAATGTCCCCTGCCGCGCGCCAGAATCTTGGCAATTCCGCCACACCAAAATTCTTGAAGTGCGTCCCTTCGAGACCCAAGGCCTGGGCTCGAGCCAAACCCGGCGAAGCTAGCCGAGCACTGTAGAAGCTTCGCCAGCCGCGCAAGGCCATAGCCTGAGCACAGCTCAGCGCATATTCAGTAATCGCGCTATTCCAGCGATTCGAACAGAGATGCCAGACTATTCTTTGTCGCTCGCGGCTCAGCTCAGACTTCACGTCTCGCCTCGCTGCCACTTTGATCGATCAGAAAGCTCATCGTGAGCCCGAGGCTAAACCAGAGCATATAAAGATATTCGCTATCCTGCAGGGTATTTTGCATCAGCCCACCGAGGATAGTCCCGCATGCTAGCAAGAGCAGCCCCAGGTGGCGCCACTGCAGATGCACGGCGCGCGCTAAGCGGAAAAATGCCCCGAGAAGGAGAGCTAGAGCGCTCAAGCCCAGCAAGCCCGCCTGCGCTCCGCTCTGGAGGTAGATGTTGTGAGCATTGTATTTATTCGCGACCCATTCATAGCCTAGGCTCTGGTAGTACTGAGCCAATACATCTTTGTAGTGCGCAAATCCAACTCCGAAAAAGGGATGATCGACTATCATCCGAGCATGCACCTTCCAGAATACGAGACGATCGAAACGTTCTTCCCAGTCGCCTTGAGTATTAAAAACTTCTGTGAGTCGACCCTGCAAATTGGGATCGAGGAGGCTGAGGCCGAAGAGCAGGCCGAGAATTCCGAACGCGGCAGCAAATAGCGGCCATCGCCAACGAGCCATCTTTGTGGCGAAAAAACCCGTAAAGAAGAGACAAATCGTCAAAAAAGCCGGAAACCGTGAACCCGAAAGTATGATGATATAGAACAAGAGTCCCGCTTGAAGCAGCCAAAGCTTGGCTTCCCTGCGATGCTTCTGCCATAGCCAGAGGCCCTGACTATAGCTGAGGAGACAAAAGATCATAGCATTATAGGCCAGCGTCAACGGATGCCCCATCAAGCCCGAACCGCGATAAACTCCGTAGGCAAAGCGATTTTCGCCTAGCCGAGCGTCCCAACCGTGAATCCAATTCCAACCATAAAAACGCTGGCCAAGCATGTAGAGGGCATAAAGGCTCGTGAAGATAATGAGGACCTGCACTTTAATAGTCGGACTGCGGGCTCCAAAACGCTGGAGACTGTGCAGTTGAAAAACGCAGATCAGGAGGCTGCCATAGACCCCCCATTTACCTATACCCCGCAGGTGCATCATCACGGCTTCGCGGCTGGCTGGGAAAGCAAACTGCAGTTGGATGAGTTCAATGATGAAGCTGAGAAATTGCAGCCCCCAGACCAAGCAGAGCGTCAGGAAAAACTGCCGCCAGATCACGCGCAGCGGGGAATCTTCCATCGGCTGCCAAGCGATAGAAAGCTTTCTAAAGCTTTGCTGGTAAAGAAAATAGATGATGAGGAGAGCTGCTATCGAGCTTTGGGCACCGACAGGCAGCAAGATAGCGCATACAGCCGCATGGGTCATGATAGTAGCAAAGACACTGCTTTGCCCCGCTCTCAACTGACTATTGGCGGGAGTTTGCGGGTGGTCCACGTCGGCGAGACTCAAGTATAACCCCCATCAATTAATGCGCGAAAGAGGTCCGAGCTTAGCCAAAAAACCTTGCGACTTCAATCTATCCTTCCGCTCTCGATAATGCCGGCTCAGGCTCTTTCTCTCCTTGTTATCCGGGTGGCCTATTGCTAATCTTTGCTCTTTTAAAGCCATGAAAAGGCCTCTTTGACTTATGCCTAAATTTCAAGCGCGCCTCGCGATGAGCGTCTGCTGTCTCGCTATGATCGGGCTTATCTTAGGCACGGCGCCGCAGTCTATCATTCTCTTCTTGGCGTCCGGATTGGCCTTAACTTACATTATTCGAACCCGAAAATCGGACTTCAGTTGGGCGCTGTGGGCGTCTCGTCCGGACGAAGCCAAAGCTTTTATACTCTTCGCGGCTTTCTTGATCTGGAACGTCTGCAGCACTTTGCTTAATCCAGCAAATCCTAATGGGCTCTTGCTTTCCTACCTGGTCACGGGCAGCGCTGTGATACTCGTCCCGCCCTTATGGGCTTACTGCTGGAGGAGTCAGACGCGCTCTCCTGCATTCTGGTCGCGACTGTCGACCGGGCTGCTCATCGTTTGGACTTTAGTCGCCATTTCGCAGGCTATCATCGGCTGGCAGATCGAAGGCTCGCATATGGTCTTCGATCCTCACTTTCGCCGATCCCGGGGCTTCTATTCGCATCCGCTTACCTTTGCTTATGTTCTCTTGGTAATTTGGCCTTTCTTTTTACTAGACGCCTTGAGAAACCTGCGTTCAGGCAAGGCCTGGTTCAAGCTAGCTCTAATAGCCCTCATGGTTATGCTCTCAGGTTCGCGTGCCGCCCAGCTTCTGCTCATTCTTTCCTTACTTGTCTCGGTCTTCAGGTTCCTTAAGGGATCGCAGCGCGGGCTGGCTTTGCTGCTTTTAGGTGTTCTTGTCGCTGGTGTCGCTCTCAGCGATAATCCTATTTCGCGACGATTTCTCCTGCTCACTAGCGCGCAGGATCCCGATCGCTACAGCGAATACCCCGATGATCGCCTCGCTTTCTGGCACGCTTTTTCTGTGATGATCGAAGAGAGGCCACTCCTTGGCCATGGTCTGCGTCTCGATAAAACCTATCGGCTTCCCTATTATCGAAAGATTGGGCTTGGCTCCTTCAAAAAGCCTTATGAAGCGCACAACCAACTGATTCAGATCCTTGCCGAAGGGGGGGTGATCGGACTCTCTCTCTTCGCCGCCTGGCTCTTCTATCTGATGCGTTCGCTCAAGATGAAAGATCCTCATGATCAATTCTTGCTCGTGCTGACCCTTTCGATTTTTCTGATCGGGGGTCTTACGCAGAACGCCTTCCATGATTTTGAAGTGCGTTATGCTCTCATTTTGATGCTGAGTCTGGCGCGCGCCCGCACCCAGCTACTGCCGAGGTAAAATCTATGTCTGTGAAAAAAAATAAGAAGTTTCGTGGTGTTTTCAATCGCTATCAAAAAAGCAAAGGACTCTGGAAGTACATCCTCGAAGACATCCGTTCACTTTTCACCATAGTCTTTCTCTTCGTGCGCAACGGCTTTCGCCACCGGGTGCTCAACGTTTACCCTCATTATCCGAGCAAGCGTTCGACGATCTATCGCATCGCTAAAGAACTGGGTTTTTTCCTCAGCAACAAGCTCAACGAGAAAGCGACCCTCGCCGTTTACTGGGAATATCAGACCTTCCGTAGCGAATTTGCCGAGCTGGAACAGTTTTGTGACAGCCGAGGAATTCCACTGATCAACCGCCACAGCCGCGATATCAGCAAATTCTTTGTCGACCAGGCCTTCTTAAAAGTCTTTGGCTACTCGACGCGCATCGATCCTCTCCTCCATCAGGGAGCGTGCGTCGCCAAAAGCGACATCAATGCCAAGCACGACGGCCGCGTCTTGCAAGCACCTCTCACTTCCACTGAGCCAGACACTATCTACCAAATTCTGATCGATAACAGCGTCGGGTCGGATCTAGTAAAAGATCTCCGAGTCCCCATCTACGGGTCACGGATTCCCTTTGTGTTCATCAAATACCGATCTATCGGCGAGCGCTTTAAAAATACCACGGTGAAAACCGAAATATTCGAAGCGCATGAAGTTCTTTCGGCCCTTGAGATCGCCCAGATTTTAGAATTTTCCCGCAGTATCCAGCTCGATCACGGCGAACTCGATATACTGCGTGATAATGTCTCGCAGAAGATCTATATCGTCGATGTGAACAATACTCCGCAAAGCCCGCCAGCCCATTGTCCACCCGAAGTGGAACAGCGAGCTGTTCAGGCCATGTCGCAGGCCTTCGCAGCCGAATTTTTGAAGGCTCGATGATTTATTTCGAGCGATCTTTTCCCCAGATCTGATCGAGAGCCTTATCGCGACCGCAGCTGCCTCGATAGTACTTATAGCGAATCGGATTTTTCACATAGTAGTTCTGGTGATACTCTTCGGCTACGTAGAAGGGACTGGCAGCCGTAATTTCGGTGACTATCTTGGATTTGAAACGTCCCGACTTATCCAGTTCCTCCTTGGAAGCTTCCGCCAACTTCTTCTGGCCTTCGCTCGTGTAGAAGATACCTGAACGGTACTGGCTGCCTTGATCACAAAACTGTGCATTGGGCGTCAGGGGATCAATCTCTCGCCAAAAAACTTGGAGCAGCTTTTCGTAACTTACCTGCTGAGGATCGTAGACCACCCTAACGGCTTCTGTGTGCCCCGTGCTCCCAGCCGACACCTGCTCGTAAGTGGGATTGGCTGTCTTGCCCCCGATATAGCCTGAAGTGGTTTCCTTTACGCCCTTCAGCTGGTCGAAAGGAGCTTCCATACACCAAAAGCAACCACCCGCAAAAATTGCGGTCTCCGTAGCAGCTGGCGCTGCCGACTTAGGCGCATCGGTAGCCTGCGCTGAAAAACTTAAAAGACTGGCGATGAAGAGCAGCAGAAATCTTGGTTTCATAGGAGTCCCTCCTTGCGCATAGGCACGCAAACCCAGGATAGGACGCAGAGCAAGAGGCTACAACGCAAAAGAAATGGCAAAGGACTTCAGCTTAGGGTATACCAGGCGGGCCGATCCCACAGAAGTCACGGGTTCAATATGACATCTTTAAAAATTCTTTTGCTGACGCCGCCTATGACGCAGCTCAATACTCCTTACCCGGCAACTGCCTATCTCACAGGCTTTCTGAAGATGTTTGGCTTCGATGTGCAGCAGCGTGATCCTGCCATTGAACTTATTCTAGCTCTCTTATCGCGCAGTGGTTTGCTAGAGATCAAAGAGGAGCTGGAAGCTAATTTTGAAGACGTACCCGTCGACGAGCGGCCTGAGGAAGTGCAATATTTTCTCGATCATTTCACTCTCTATGCGCAAACAGTTGAACCCTGTATACGTTTCTTGCAAGGCAAAGACCCGAGTCTAGCCCTGAGGCTCTGTTCTCGCCGCTATGTGCCCGAAGGCATCGGTTTCGAAGGTTTGCATCAGATGGAAGAGATCGAAGGTGAGGAGCATCTCGCCAAAGCCTTTGGCCAGCTCGGCACGCAGGACAAGGCCAAATATATAGCCAGCCTCTATATATCGGGCCTGGTGAAGGTAATCAACGAAGGCGTCGACCCTCGCTTCGAACTGTCTCGCTATGGAGAACGTCTCGCGGCCAGCAATCCTAGTTACGACGACCTGCATGAATCGATCGAGGGCCAAGAGACCTTTGTCGACGAAGTCCTACGCGATATTGTTCACGGCTACCTCAAAGACTGTGAGCCCGAACTTGTCGGTCTGACCCTGCCTTTCCCAGGCAATGTCTATGCGGGATTGAAGATTGCTCAAACCGTCAAACGGTGGAATCCAGCCATCAAAGTCGTACTCGGCGGTGGCTATGTAAATACCGAGCTCCGCTCTCTCCGCGATCCGCGGGTCTTCGACTATGTCGACTACATTTGTGTCGACGACGGTGAGCGCCCTTTCCTGAATCTACTCGAGCATATTGCGGGAGTCCGTCCGCCCGATCAGCTCGTTCGCACCTATCTGCGCGAAGGCTCTCAGGTCGTCTACGTCGAATCCAAGAAAGACCACGACTTCCCCCACAAAGACACGGGTACTCCCACCTATGTGGGTCTGCCGCTCGATAGCTATCTTTCGATCTGCGAAATGCCCAATGTCATGCATCGCATCTGGTCGGATGGGCGCTGGAACAAGATCACCCTTGCGCATGGCTGCTACTGGAACAAGTGCAGCTTCTGTGATGTGAGCCTCGACTATATCGCTCGTTATGACGAGGCCCACGCTGATCTCATTCTCGCCAGGATGGAGGCGCTGATAGCTGAGACCGGACAGACCGGCTTTCATTTTGTTGATGAAGCTGCTCCGCCCAAGGTCTTACTCGCCCTCGCTCATAAAATTATCGAGAAAGGTCTCAGCGTGACCTGGTGGGGCAACATTCGATTTGAGAAGACCTTCACCCCCAAGGTGGCCAAGATCCTCGCCGCTTCGGGCTGTATCGCTGTCAGTGGGGGCCTGGAGGTCGCTTCCGATCGCCTGCTGAAGCTGATGAACAAGGGAGTCACCCTTGAGCAGGTAGCTCGGGTCACACGCGCCTTGACCGACGCGGGAATTCTGGTTCATGCCTATTTGATGTATGGATTTCCAAGTCAAAGCAAAAGAGAGACGATCGAAGCCTTGGAGTATGTACGCCAATTATTCAGGGAAGGGTGCATTCAGTCTGCCTACTGGCATCGTTTTGCGGCTACCGTACACAGCCCCGTTGGTAAAAACCCAAGTCAGTTTGGGATCACGCTCTTGCCTCAGGCCGATATCCAGTTTGCAAGCAACGACATCGACTTCCATGATCCGGTCAATTGTGATCATGACAGCTTAGGGGTGGGCTTAAAAAAGGCTCTTTATAACTACATGCATGGCATGGGTCTGAACGAGCGGCTCGGAATTTGGTTCGACAAAGCCATTCCACAGCACAGAATACCGGATGATTTCATCGCCTCAGCTCTTCGCTAAGGTTCGGCCGTCTCCGGAGAATAAAAAAAAGGCCAGAGTACCCGAGGGCTCTAGCCTATTCTACCGAACTGGAGTCTCACTGCTCTAGCAGCAAGACTCACGAGTCTTAGTAACGTCCACCGCGGGAACGGTTATTATAACCGCCGCCGCCGCCGCCGCCTTCACGAGGAGCCATAGGCTTCGCTTCGTTAACGGTCATGGGACGACCGTCATAATCAGCGCCATTGAAACGATCAATAGCTGCGGTTGCTTCTGCATCGCTCGACATTTCAACGAAACCAAAGCCCTTGCTACGGCCAGTTTCGCGATCCATGATGATTTTTGCAGAATCAACGTGACCTACTTCTGAGAAAGTATCCATCAGAATTTGATCAGTTGCGGAAAATGGAAGATTACCAACGTATAGCTTTTTGCCCACAGAAACCTCCTAAAGGCCATGGAGCCACTAAAGAGGATGAGGCACGAACGACCCTACTCATTAGAAGCAAACTTGAGGCAGATATTACACAAGATTTTCGAAAAAAGTAGCTTTATTTTTCAGAAAATTTGCCTGTCTTTTTTGTCGCACTTTTCCCTGCATAGATTCACCTAATTTGAACCACGGCATTTTTTCTTGCGTGCGCGTCAAGGTCTCCGGATAATAGCGAATATCCATCCGTACACGAACTAGGAAGCGAATACATGAGACTTTTGTGTCTGCATTTTTGGCTAAGCGTCTTGAGTCTTGTATCCTTCGCTAAACCAGCTCTCGCTCAAGTTAACTGGGGCTGGGAAGAAGTCGTGGATAAGTCCAAGCTCCCCGGCGATGCGCTTTACTTCGGACCTCGGGAAGCGCGCTCCTATGCTTGCACAGCCTACTATGAGGGAGAATTCTACAACGGCAAAGTCAGTCGGCAGCAGTGCTCCTTCGCGTTTCAGGGCGAAGCCAGAAACGTGGAGAATTTCTGGATTCTGCGCGGTTCCAGACTTCGTTGGACTAGCTTCTACAAAGCGGATGCATTCCCTGAATCTCTCGTCTACGCTGCCGGCGTCACGGCCGGTAAAATACCCGTCTGCGCAGTCAAATTTAGAGATGAGTATGCGGTCGGCTCGGTGCGCGATAAGCTTTGCTATATCGCTTGGGGCTCGCAGGAATTCTACTTCGGCTTCTATTCTTTGGCAGTTTCCGATAACTGACGATGGCCTGTGGAGCCAAGCTAGTCTCAAGAGCTTGGCTCCCTAAGCAATTTCCTTCCTCTCAGCTGCCTCTCTTGCTGTATGATAGGTGAAAGTTTCACTTAGCTTTTACTTATTCCCATACTCTGCAGAGTCTCTAGACCTGAGAGAGAGGAAGGCATCTATGATTGAAGTTAAAGCCCTCGCCAAAAAATATGCGGACACCTGCGTCGTCGATCACATCAGTTTCAGCGTTCCTAAAGGTCAGATCCTCGGTTTCCTAGGGCCTAACGGAGCAGGTAAGTCGACTACCATGCGGATGCTGACGGGATTCATCGAGCCGACGGCAGGCACAGCAACCGTCGCCGGCTTTGATATCCGTCGGGAGGCTCGCGAGGTCAAGCGCTCCATCGGCTACCTTCCCGAAAGTGCCCCATCCTACCAAGAGATGACCGTGCGGGAGTTTTTGAGCTTCATCGCCGAAGTCCGCCGCATCAAAGATACCCGTTCCGCTCTCGATCGCATGCGCCAGGTCTGCTTTTTGGACGATGTATGGAACAAGCCGATTGAAACGCTTTCGAAAGGTTATCGGCAACGCGTAGGATTCGCCCAGGCCTTGATCCACGACCCGGCGGTTCTGGTTCTGGACGAACCAACCGACGGCCTCGACCCGAACCAGAAGCACGAAGTTCGTCAGCTTATCCGCAGCATGGCCCGCGATAAGACCATCATACTCTCGACCCACATTCTCGAGGAAGTGCAGGCTATCTGCGAGCGGGTCATCATCATCGCTCATGGTAAAATAGTCGAGGACGCGAAACCGTCGGAGCTCCTCAAACGAGGCCCCCTCGACGAGGTTTTCCGCGCTGTCACGCTGGGCGTTGCCTAAGGAGTTTTGCATGCACGAAGTCGGCCTGCTGCTGAAGCGAGAGCTTCTCGCCTATTTTCGGACTCCACTCGCTTATGTTTTTACGGTGGTTTTCCTGCTCGCCGGCGGTGCTTGCACCTTTTTTATAGGTGGGCTTTATGAGCGCGAGCAAGCTAACCTCAGTCCCTTCTTCGACGCTCTTCCCTGGCTCTACCTGGCCCTCATTCCGGCCGTTGCGATGCGCCTCTGGGCCGAGGAGCGACAAACAGGTACTATCGA
>JBGSTX010000340.1:0-13873 GCA_041736305.1 Oligoflexus sp.
TTGACCCGCCCGAGCAAGAGAGGCAACTCTCAAGCTACGTTACGAGCGAATCAGATAGTTACCCCCGGATGCTTCACCAGTCCTGGGCTCTAAGGCAAGTGGTTAAACAGGAGTAAGGGGATTAGGCCAGTGCTGCTTGCAGGTAAACCGCTCGATAACTTCGGCTAGGTGACCTTTACCCGCGCAAGCGGAGTACCCTGGTGTAAGCCAGGATTGTCTCTCACGAGACGGACAGCCGGGAAAGACCGGCACCTTTTTTAGGATGATCTCCGACCTGGGAGATAGATTACTCTCAATTCCTCCCACCGATGAATCGGTGGGTATCCCTTGCGAGGCGGTTTATGAAACCTAGCACCTGGATTTGGCACGGCGGAGAATTAGTACCTTGGGAAAATGCTACTGTGCATGTACTCTCTCACGCGCTACACTATGGTACCAGCGTCTTTGAAGGCATACGTTGCTACCCGACCAACCGCGGTCCTAGCTTTTTTCGTCTGCAAGATCACATCGATCGTCTGCTTCAGTCAGCGCACATCTATCGGATGCCCATGACGGTGGGAGCTGAAGAATTGGTCGAAGCTTGCCATACAGTGGTCGCTAAGAACAATCTGACGAACGCTTATATACGTCCCATTATATTTTACGGTTATGGCAGTATGGGCATCCGTCCAACGGCTGCGACCCGTCTCGAGATGGCGGTTGCGGCTTTTGAATGGGGTGCTTATCTCGGCGAAGAAGGCATCGAAAAAGGGATCGATGTCGGCGTTACCTCCTGGCAACGTGCAGCGCCGAATACCCATCCTCAGCTCGCTAAAGCCGGTGGTAACTATCTAGCTTCGTTCTTTATGGTCGACGAAGCGCGTCGGCATGGTTACACCGAAATGATCGCTCTCACGCATCAAGGATTTCTCAGCGAAGGTCCGGGTGAAAACCTCTTCATTGTGCGGAAGAACAAGATCTACACCCCTTCGATCCACTGCTCTATCCTCGAGGGGCTCACGCGCGAAACAGTCATGACTCTAGCGCGCGACATGGGCTACGAAGTCGAAGAAGGTACCTACCCACGCGAGCTTCTATATATAGCCGACGAGCTCTTTTTTACGGGTACCGCAGCCGAGATCACTCCGATTCGCAGCGTCGATGGACAAAAAGTAGGGGAAGGTCTTCCCGGTCCTGTGACGAAAGCTCTGCAGCGCGCCTATTTTGGTCTTTTTAAAGGCGAAACGATCGACCGCTGGAACTGGCTTACGCCTCTGGCCAAATCATCGTCCGCCCATTCCGGGGATAAGCATGCAAAAACAAAAACCCACAAGGACGGTGTTTGAAAAAATTTGGCGGGCCCATCTGGTAGGCGAGGAAACTCCCGACCATCCCGCTTTGCTCTACATAGACCGCCACTTTGTGCATGAAGTCACTTCGCCGCAAGCCTTTAGCGAGCTACGGCAGCGTGGTCTCTCTGTCAGGCGGCCAGATCGAACCTTTGCTACTCTCGATCATTCCATACCTAGCGATAAGCAGCGTCGCAACTACCCCGACGCACAAGTGCGCCAGCAGGTCCAAACCCTGCGAGAGAACTGCCAAGCTTTCGGTATTGAGCTCTTTGATATGGGCTCGGCCGAACACGGTATCGTTCACGTTATCGGCCCCGAACTCGGTCTCACTCTACCAGGCCAGACCATCGTCTGCGGCGACAGCCACACGGCTACCCACGGAGCTTTCGGTGCATTAGCCTTCGGTATCGGTACGAGCGAAGTGGGCCATGTGCTGGCTACGCAGTGCCTCTTGCAGAGGCAGCCCAAGACTATGGCTGTGCAGGTAGAAGGAGCCCTTCCTCACGGCGTGCTGGCCAAAGACTTGATTTTGGCGATTATCAAAGAACTTGGATCCGGGGGTGGCCGCGGCTACGTGATCGAGTACCAAGGCGCTGCGATCAGGGCCCTCGACATGGAAAGTCGGATGACGGTCTGCAACATGAGCATCGAAGCTGGGGCGCGGGCTGGGCTCGTGGCTCCTGATGATCTCACCAGCGCCTATCTTAAAGGTAGGCGCTATGCACCGCAGGGCGAAGCCTGGGAGCAGGCCCTCGAGCGCTGGAATGAGCTCTACAGCGATCCCGACGCCGCGTTTGATGCAAGTCTTCGCATCGATGCTTCGAAGCTCGCGCCTATGGTAACGTTTGGAACCTCTCCCGATCAATCGATCCCCATCGATGGGGAAGTACCGAGTTCCAATCCCGAAATCGCTGAGGCGCTCGACTATATGCGTTTCGAAGGTGGACGTGGGCTGCTGGGCACGCCTATCGATGTGGTTTTCATCGGCAGCTGCACCAACAGTCGCATCAGCGATCTACGCATGGCTGCCAGCATTCTCAAAGGGCATAAGAAGGCAAAAAATATTCGTCTTCTGATCGTGCCCGGTTCCGAAGGAGTGAAGCGTCAGGCAGAAGCCGAGGGACTCGCCCAGATTTTTATCGAGGCCGGCGCCGAATGGCGCGAGCCGGGCTGCTCCATGTGTATCGCCATGAATGGCGATCAGCTCGAAGCTGGGCAACTTGCCCTCAGTACCAGCAATCGCAACTTCGCTGGACGGCAGGGTAAGCTCGGGCGAACTATTCTCGGCAGTCCGGCGACAGCGGCTGCTACGGCCATCCATGGCTATCTCGCCGATCCGCGGTCCTTCCTATAATAGGAGATGAGAAATGCAAGGTTGGCAAGAACTGCGTTCGAGATTTTTACTGCTCGATAAGGCCCATATCGATACCGATCAGATTATTCCGGCTCGCTTCCTGAAGCAGACCCACAAGGAAGGCTTGGGGGCGGCTCTCTTTTGCGACTGGCGCTACGATGCTGATGGCCGTTTACGGCCAGACGAAGCTTTAAATTTTCGCAGCGACGAGGGTCTCGAGATCCTGGTCGCAGGTCCCAACTTCGGCTGCGGCTCTTCGCGAGAGCATGCGGTCTGGGCGCTTTGCGACTATGGATTCCGGGCTGTGCTGAGTCCATCTTTGAGCGATATTTTCAAAAGCAATGCTTTGAAGAATGGCCTCCTGACTCTGGAGGTCTCAGCGGATTTCTATCAAATTCTGCTCGCGCATCCGCACAGTCAGCTGAGTATTAATCTTGAGCGTCGCCTCGTCACGGTGGATGGGAGACATGAATTCGAATTTCAAATGGAAGGATTTGCGCGCACTTGCTTGATGCAGGGGCTTGACCAGCTCGGCTATCTCCTGCAGCATGAACCTGCCATCAAACGCTACGAAGAGGAGTATTGCCCATGAGAGCCAATATTGTGCTTCTGCCTGGTGACGGCATCGGACCCGAAGTAGTAGCCAGCGCCGCCGAAGTCCTTCGCTGCATAGCGAAGGCCGAAGACTGGGGTATCGAGATGCAGACCGGATACATAGGGGGTGCGGCCTATGAGCGCTGCGGTCGACCCTTGGATCCGAAGACTCTGGAAGCCTGTCGCAGCTCAGATGCCGTTCTACTCGGTGCCGTCGGCGGACCGCAGTGGGAGCATTTGCCGGCCCATCTTCGTCCCGAAGCAGGCCTCTTAGAGCTGCGGCAAGAACTAGGGGTTTTCGCCAATCTCCGCCCTGTGCTGGCGAGGCCCGCCTTGTATAAGCGAACCCCTTTCCGACCTGAGCTTCTCGCCGGCGTCGATTTGATATTTGTGCGTGAATTAACCGGTGGAATCTACTTCGGAGAGAAAGCGGGCGATAGCGATCAGGCCTATGATATCTGCCGCTACTCCCGCGAAGAAATCCAGCGCATTGGGCGGACTGCTGCCTCGCTTGCCCTCTCGAGAAAAGGCCGGCTTTGCTCGATTGACAAGGCTAATGTGCTCGCGACCTCTCGGCTGTGGCGTCAGGTGATGACAGAGCTGATTGAAGACGAGTTTCCCGATTTGACCCTCGAGCATGTTCTGGTCGATGCTGCTGCTATGTATCTCATGCAGCGACCCAGCAGCTTCGATGTCATCGTCACGGAAAACATGTTTGGGGACATCCTCTCCGATGAGGCCAGCATACTCGCTGGATCGCTGGGCCTGCTCCCTTCAGCCTCGTTGGGCGATGGAAACGTCGGCCTCTACGAGCCGATCCATGGATCGGCCCCAAGCCTTGCCGGGCAGAATCTAGCGAATCCCATCGGTGCGATCCTCAGCGTCGCTCTCATGCTGCGACACAGTCTGGAAGCACCCCAGATAGCCGACCGAATCGAAGCAGCTGTTGAAGCGCTGATCGAGGAGGATTTTCTCACGCCTGATCTCGCCGAGGGTACGCCCCGTACGACCGCTGAAGTCACAGCTCGGGTTTGCCAGCATCTTAGCAAAAAATTTATCTGACCAGTTTGAGATGGTTGCCGTGGTTTGCTAGCCTTTCATTGGCGCTAGCAACTATGGCTTCGGACTTCCGACGGGCTTCAGCTTGGATTTCCATAGGTGAGAAAGAGGTTTGGCTCTGCAGCTTCAGGCCAAAGTTCCGATATAAAGTATACAGTGTAACGATACCGAGCAGCGTCAAGAGCGAAGGCTGCATGATGTACTCCCTAGGAAAGGCGCTTGATCGGGAAAGAGACTCGGGCCTAGCCGAGCTGTTCATTCAATGATACCTCATGGGGAAGAATTTGGAACGGCCTTCAATTATATTCAAGTGAGGCTAAGGATATTTTGAGATCTAAACTGCTTCGAACTCCTGCCCCGACTCTCCTACTGAGCTTTCTCTGTTTGAGTGGTGGAGCTTGCGCGAGTCTAAAAGAAATGTTCACTAGCGAGACCGACTACAAACCGAAGATAGAAGCGGGTCAGGATCCAACGGAGAAGCGAGAGAAGGGTGGCTATCGCACAATCATAGCCGGTGACGATCGATTCAACGTTGAGTATACGGTCGAGTCGCGCAACGATGTCCGCGATGCCGCTATCTGGGGACTCTATCGGTCTGCAGAAGTCGCTTTGCAGGAGGACGCTGCTTATTTAGTGTTCATTCGAGGACGGGTAGACAGCGTAGGGTACGAATATGTAGTGAAAGGCAGCCGGGCCTATAAACCTGAGGCGCAGCCGCCCACAGGTAAAAAAGGCGGGACTGCCTCTTTCCTCTTCCGCGTCTTTAAAGATAAGGCTGAGGCGGAGGCTTTTAAGAAAGACCCCTCTGTCACCCATCCTCTCGTCTACAGCAGCGAAGATCTCAAGAAACGGCTGAGTCCTTTTTTACCAGCTGCATCGTGAAAACATCTACATTAAGGCTTGATTGGGGCAGGGGGAAGAAGAAATGGCGCCATGAGCTATAGGAGGAGGAAGCTGATTCCTGGCATATCCAACTATTTTCTCGAGCAGTATACCAATACTGAAGGGTTTAGTGAGGTGGTCATTGCACCCGACTTCGAAGGCTCTGACCTTCTCATCTTTCATCGCCGCGGCGGAAACAGCCAAGATGGGGCGCTGATAGCCACTGGCTCGCAGCTTAGCGGTGGCATCGAATCCATCGAGCAGAGGCATATGCAGATCCATCAACACCACATCGAATTCGTGGTCGCGGAGGATTACGACGGCTTCGAGGCCGTTTTCGGCCAGGGCTATGGTAGCTCCGTACTGCGCGAGAATCTGGCTAGCCAGGGCTCGGCTGTCGGGAGCATCTTCGACGATCAGTACCGAGATGCCCTCGAGCAATCTTTCGTTCTCCAGACCTAGATCTATCGAGCTTGGGGCATGAATCAAATCGCGTTGTTCGTTCTCTCCCATGAGGCGCCAGCTTCCTTGGGCGTCGCGAGCTTGGACGGAAACCCGAAAGGTCGAACCAAAGCCGGGATTACTGTAAACCAGATCGACCGTCCCACCCAAGAGCTGGGCCAGACGCCGTGAGAGGATCAGACCCAAACCGGTCCCACCGAAATTGCGGGCGACCGAGGCGTCGGCCTGCGAGAAGGCCATGAAGAGCCGGCTTTGCTGCAGCGGTTCTATACCAGGGCCGGTATCCATCACCGAGAATACGATGTCGATTGGGAGGCCCCGAGCCGTGCTCTTGCTCGTGATGTTGACGTGAACGCCCCCTTGCTGGGTGAACTTAACGGCGTTACCGACGATATTAATCAAAATCTGCTTGAGACGCACAGGGTCGGACATAAACGTTTCGGGTAGTCCAAAATCGGAAGTGACGCGCAGGTAAATGCCCTTGTCGGCGGCTTGCTTGCCGATCAATTTGATGACATCGGTGACTATCTCTGGCAGTGAGCAGCGAATATGCTCCACCTCCATCCGGCTAGCTTCTACCTTCGAGAGATCGAGAATATCATCGAGCAGCTGCTGAAGGAGTTTGCCATTGCGGGTGATCGTTCGAATAAAGTCACGCTGTTTTTCCGGCGAAAGCCGACTATTCTGCACCAGCTCTGCGAAACCCATGATGGCGTTCAGAGGGGTACGAATCTCGTGACTCATGTTGGCGAGAAACACGCTCTTCGCCTCGTTTGCACGTTCAGCGGACTCTTTGGCTTCCTTAAGTTCTTCTTCGACTCGCTTCTTGTCTGTGATGTCCATGGCAATGCCAGCCATGCGAATCGGAAGCTCTGCATCGTCATAGAAGGCTCGCGCCTTCACCAAGCTCCAGCGAATTCCGCCATCCGGCGTAACTATGCGAATCTCAATACTGAGATCGTTCTTGTAGGCTAGAGCTTGTTTTGCAGCTTCTTCAATCCGTGGCAAATCTTCAGGCGGAATTCTACTCTTGAATTCATGTGTTGCTAACTTTTCGGCCTGTCCGGTGCTGCCCGGTGTCCAAATTACCTCACCCGATCCTAAGTCCCAATCCCAGCTACTGATCTGTGCTACGTCTATTGCGAAGCGAACATTACTTTTTCTCTGCATAGCCTGCTTGAGCATCCGGACGAGTATCCATGACTGCAGATGTTCCAAGGGTAAAAGGTCAAAACTGAGCTGTGGATCCTTGATAAGATTTTCAACCTGCGACAATTCTGAAGAGCGATACACGAGAAGCAGCGGCGAAGAGGCGATACTCCTGAACAAGGCGTAGGCGTCAGCCGGATTCATCTTTAGGAGATTCGCAGTATCCAACAAATAAACAAGATCAGTGCTAGCTTTGTAATTGACGAGGGCCTGGGGGTTGGGAACATAGACTTGAGCTATACCCTCCTCTTGGAGAAGGGAACTCAGCTCTTGCACAACGCTGGCATCGACGCAGAGGCAAACTCTAAAAGTTTCGCTCATCGGTATCCTCAACAGGCGCCGTAAGCTGGCGTTTCAAGGCAGCAAAGGTATCAGTACACATCAGTCAAATTCCTCGGTTCAAAACCACCCACGTTGAAAAATCTCTAAATCAAAATGCAATGCATGCAGATGACTACCATCGGCAAGTTCTTCAGCTTGAGGATGAGCGAGGTGCATGAAACCCCGTTCATCTACGACAAACAAAGATGCAGGTAAATCGGCAATTTGAAAGAGCGGCTTGAAGTCCTGCTGTTTTGCATCGGGACTAGCACAGGTCATATACGCTGCGAAAAGGTCGCTGGTCATGGGTGCCTCCAACTAAAAAGAGAACGATAAAAAAAGATAAATTTCTGAAGCTCGCTCAGTCTGAAAATATTCGTACTCGCTTACACGATTTCTAGTGCTGAAATGGAGATATGAATTTTGCCAATCTTTGTTCGTGATCGCTGCGAACAAAATTTTTAGCCATCTTATTACAACTCTTTGCGGAGTCTAGATGGAAAATAAATCTTTACTCAATTCGCTCGGAGAGACTGATCCCTTTCCCCTAGTCGCTATGAGGAGACGATTGGCGCGAGAGACGGGCTGTAGAGCGTTGGTTTGACGTGAATTCCTAGAGATAGCCGGCCTTCGGTTTCCGTGTTATGAACGAGCTTGAAAAAGTTTGGTTTATGGGCGGTCCTATTAGCAAAATATGCGCCTCAATTACTCCTCAAGCGGCCTCTCGTATGGGAGGCGCTAAGTAATAAGTCTGTTGTATTGAAAGGTTGCCTTGATGAACGCGTCTGCGTCTGCCTCCGCCTCTGCTGCTCAAGATGCTAATGTGAAGCTTCACAAAATTCGTCATTCACTGGCCCATGTTCTGGCCCAAGCGGTACAGTTGAAATATCCTGACGTGCAGATGGGCTTCGGGCCGCCGACTGAGCATGGTTTTTACTATGACTTCGATTTCGGTGTGAAAGCTATAGCCGAGTCCGACCTTAAAGATATTGAAAAGCAGATGCGCAAAATCATCGGTGCCGCGCAGTCCTTTGAATATTTTGAATTCGATTATGAGGGAGCCATCAAGTTCCTCGAAGGGCACGGCGTTGCTCCTTATAAGCTGCAAAATTTGCAGAATCTACGCGAACGAGGCGAGACCAAGTTCACGTTTTACAAGACCGGTCCCTTCTTGGATGTCTGCGAAGGTCCTCATGTGAACAGCACTCAGCAGCTGCCTGCCGATGCGTTCAAGCTCGATCGGATCGCTGGTGCCTATTGGCTTGGCGATGAAAAGAACAAGATGCTGACGCGCATCTACGGCCTTGCGTTTGAGAATCGCCAGCAGCTCGACGACTTCCTCAAACGCCGGCAGATGGCCGAGGAGTTTGACCATAAAAAACTCGGCAAAGACCTCGATATTTATCATTATGAGGATATTGTCGGCAAAGGTTTGCCGCTCTGGCTGCCCAACGGCACGGTTATCCGTGATGAGATTCAGCGCTATGCCATGGAGATGGAATTCAAGTATGGCTACAAGCGCGTAGCTACTCCCAATATAGCGAAGGGCGATCTCTACCTGCGCTCGCAGCACTTGCCAGCTTATCGCGAGTCCATGTTTCCGCCGATGGTGATCGAAGAAGAAGAAAAGAAGACAGAATACTATCTCAAGCCGATGAACTGTCCGCATCATCACTTGATCTACGCTGCTCGCCGGCGCAGCTATCGCGATCTGCCTCTGCGCCTGGCAGAATACGGGACCTGCTACCGCTACGAGCAGTCGGGCGAAATTTCTGGTCTGATCCGCGTGCGCTGCATGACGATGAACGATGCGCATATTTACCTGCGCGAGAGCCAGTTCACCGAAGAGTTCAGCAAGCTCCTTAAAATGTACCAGGAGTTCTATGCGACCTTCCAACTCAGCGAATACCGCTTCCGGCTCTCCCTGCGCGGGGAGGGGAGTGAGAAATTCCGCGGCGAAGGCGAGATGTGGGACAAGGCGGAGCAGCTGCTCGAAAAGGCCTTGCAAGATGCTGGCGTCCCTTTTTATCGAGGGGAAGGTGAAGCAGCCTTTTACGGCCCAAAGATCGACATTCAGTTTAGAAACCTCATGGGTCGAGAAGAGACTGTTTCGACCATCCAGGTCGACTTTCTCAGTCCGGCCAATTTCGATCTCGCCTATGTCGACGAGCAAGGCCAGGATCAAAAGCCTATCATCATCCACCGCTCGCCGCTCTCGACTCACGAACGCTTTATCAGCTATCTGATCGAATACTACGGCGGGGCTTTTCCCGTCTGGTGCGCTCCCGTTCAGGTGGTTTTGATTCCCGTCAACGATGCGTGTGCAGCCTACTGCCACGAGTTTCAGGCCGAGCTCCATAGCCAGATGATTCGCGCTGAAGTCGATGAGTCGGATCACAGCTTCAACAAGAAAATTCGCAGTCATACGATGCGGAAGGTTCCGCTGCTGCTGATCGTAGGGCAAAAGGAACTTGAAGAGCGTAAAGTCACTGTCCGCCGCTACGGGATTCAGGAGCAAAAGACGATGGATAAAGCGGAATTTGCGACTGAACTGCTCAGCGAGGCCAAGCAGCGTTTGATGTTCAGAAAACCGATGGGTGCTTTGATTTAACAAGTCCCGACGCCCAAAGGTGTCACGGTCTGAAGGGGTTCTGAACTATGGTTCGTATGTCGCCTGAACTCGCTAAAACGTTTATCGGCGTGCAGCCAGACGGCTGCCTCTCGCGCTGCCCAGAAACGCCTAACTGCGTATGTAGCCAGCATCCCGATGACGCCTCGCACTATATGGAGGCTTTCTCCTTCAAGGGTAGTCTAGCGGACGCTCAAAACCGCATTCGAGCCCTCATTCGCAGTATACCGAAGGCAGTGATCGTCGATGAGAGAGGGCCTTATATCCACGCGACTTTCACTTCGGGCTTTTTCAAGTTCGTCGACGATGTTGAGTTTTTGATCAAGCCCGAAGAGTCCCGGATCCATTTTCGCTCAGCCTCGCGGCTGGGGCGTTCGGATCTGGGGGCGAATAAGCGGCGGATGCAGAAGCTAAAGGAGCATTTTGATCGCATGGGTTGATGCGAGTCCGGCTAGCTTTTACATAAGCTGGCCAGCTCACGCCGATACTTGACGATGTCTATGTTCTGCCGCGCGACTCCTGATGCAATAGCTGCTGCAGCGACTGCCGACGAAACTTCGACTAGAGCGCGTGGATCATTGGGTTTAGGGATGATATAGCGCCGTCCAAAACTGAGAATGCCTTCTTTTTCATAGACTTTCTGGACCTCCGGCAGAACTTTCTCCTTAGCCAGTGCAGCGATAGCCACCGCTGCCGCCTTCTTCATTTCTTCATTAATAGTCCGCGCCTGCACATCCAGAGCTCCCCGAAAAATGTAGGGAAAGCCGAGTACGTTATTAACCTGATTAGGGAAGTCGCTGCGCCCGGTAGCAATAATAACATCGGGGCGAACGCTCAAGGCCAGGTGCGGTGTGATTTCTGGATCGGGATTGGCGAGGGCGAAGACGATAGGATCGCGAGCCATCGAACGCAGCATGCCGCTACTCATCAGACCGGCAGCGGATACACCGACGAAAACGTCACTACCCTTCAGTGCCTCTTCGAGCGAACGCAAAGATGTCTGCCGGGCAAAGCGCCGCTTGAATACGTTGAGGTCGGGTCGCTCGCTCTGAATGACTCCCTTGCTATCGCACATGAGCAGATTCTCAGGGTTCACGCCAGCGGTCAAAAACATCTGGGCACAGGCTATTGCGGCTGCGCCGCCGCCGGAAAATACAAGTTTAATATCCTCGATTTTCTTTTTAACCAGCTCGAGTGAGTTCAACAGCCCAGCCGTAGCAATAATCGCTGTGCCGTGCTGATCGTCATGAAAGACTGGTATCCCCATCTTGGCCTTTAAAGCCTCTTCGATGTGAAAGCACTCAGGAGCTTTGATGTCTTCGAGATTGATTCCACCAAAGGTGGGCTCTAAAGCTGCAACCATGCGGATGAAGGCTTCCGTATTGTCTTCGTCGATCTCGAGGTCGAAGGAATCGATGCCGGCGAATTTCTTGAACAGCATCGCCTTGCCTTCCATCACGGGTTTCGCGGCATAGGCTCCAATGGAACCCAGACCGAGTACAGCTGTCCCGTTTGAGATTACGGCTACGAGATTTCCACGACCTGTGTAGCGAAACGAGAGGTCACGATTACCTTCAATCAGGCGACAGGGTCCAGCTACACCCGGTGAATAGGCCATGGCCAAATCCTCGCGCGTGTCGAGGGGCTTCTTGAGATAAGTCCCAATTTTGCCGCGAGCTTCTCGCTCATGATAAGCAAGAGCGAGATGTTCGTAGTCGATAAGCACGGGGGCTTCTACTGCCTGGGACTTGGGGGACAACCTAATCTCTTGAGTCTCCATATTTTTCATCGCAATTTCTCCCTGCTGGGTCTGAGGACGTTTCAGCGCCGGTCGAGCTAAGCTTAATATTCGTAGGCTAACATGTGTAACCTGAAGCTCGAGGTATATCTTAAAGAGTAACAAAGGCGAAGATTAATTCCAATACAGCGAATCGAAAGCCTCATTTTTCGCTCAAAGATCGTAGCTTTTTCGTTTATTTGGGCTTTTTTGGCAGACAATCCGCATCCCCTTTCATTGCGAAGAAAGCCCCGTAGCGGTAGACTGTAGCGACGTTTAGAGTCAGGAGGGTCTGTGATGCTTGAAGCTCGTTATGCACGACAGATGATACTCAAGGAAATAGGACAGACAGGCCAAGAAAAGTTGGCTCAGAGCCGCGTACTCATCGTGGGTCTCGGAGGACTGGGATCTCCCGCGGCTCTTTATCTCGCAGCGGCGGGCGTCGGTACTTTAGGTCTGCTTGACGATGATCGAGTTGATATCACGAATCTACAGCGTCAGGTGTTGTATACCACAGCCGATCAAGGTCATAGCAAAGTTGAGAAAGCCGCACTGCGCCTGCAGGAGCTGAATCCCAATCTACGCATCAATATTCATTACGAGCGGCTACACGCCGCCAATGCCATCGTGCTGATTCAAGACTACGATATTATTATCGATGGAACGGATAACTTCGCCAGTAAGTTTCTCCTCAACGACGTCGCTGTCAAACTTAGAAAGCCTCTCGTCTATGGCTCGATTCTCCGCTGGGAAGGTCAGCTCGCCGTCTTCTGGGCTCCCTACGGACCCTGCTATCGCTGCCTCTTCCCGGCGCCGCCCGAACGTCCAGTCGCCAACTGCGCCGAAGCCGGAGTTGTAGGAGCACTGGCGGGTACGGTAGGCAGTCTGCAGGCCCTTGAAGCTATCAAGCTTATCGTGGCTGGTGCTCCTCCTTATGAAAAGCTGAGCCCCATGCTTGGCCATCTCTGGCTCATCCGCTCGGCGACGATGGAAACGCAGAGACTCCGCATTCAGCGCAATCCTGCCTGTCCCGTCTGCAGTAAAGCTGCTGATTCTATTTCTATCACCGACCTTCACCACGGTGAGCAAGCTTGTGGGACTTTACTGAAGAATGCTGCTGCTGCAGGTTTCGAAGAATATGCGGCGGCTGAGCTGCTCGAGAAGAACCGTTGGCAGGATTTTCAGTGGATAGATGTGCGTGAGATTGAAGAATGGAACGCAGGACACATCCCTGGTGCTAAGCACTGGCCCCTCTCGCAGCTGATGAGTGGGCATATGCCACCCGAACTTGAGAGCGAGACTCTGCTCCTCTACTGTCAAGGCGGAAGACGTTCGGCTATGGCGGGTGAGCTGCTGCTCGGTCGTGGTTTCACGCTCAAGGGGCACATGAAGGATGGCTTTAAAGCTTGGCACGGACCTATCGAAAGGCCGCAGCTCTCTTAGAGTTCGCTCGAATAAATCGGCTGATCAGGATGCGACTTTGCTTGGGGAACACTGATCGGTTTCAGCCAAGGGCTACTGAGCCAGCCGAGGAAAAAGCCTAATGCCAGACCAATGGCATGGGTGCGGTAGCTGACCTGCGGCTCGATCTGACTGGGAGCTAGGACGACGAGAATAAAGGCTAGCGTCCGCATGCTCCTCTGTATCCAACTCAAATAGTCGGCATACTTCCAGAAAAGCAGCAGCCAGAGAGCCGCCATAAGATAAACCATGCCTGAAGCACCGATCAACTTCACCTGTGGGTCATAGGTGCCTAGCGCTAAAGCCGTGGTGAGAATTCCACCGAGCAAGCTTAGCGTCGGGAAGGCCCAGGTGCCGAAGTACTGACGAAGAAAGAGACCAAAGACCAGGAAGAGACCGCTGTTAGCTAGGAGATGGGCGAGGTCTGCGTGCACAAAGAGAGTCGTGAGGAGTCGCCAGTATTCTCCCTTCCCGAAAACATCAGCAGCTCGTGCTGACCAGAGTTCATAACCTGGATATTGACCCCAGACCCACATACTGAAGAAGGCGGAGATAAGTAAAAGTGCGAGGGCAGGATAAGCACTTTTGAACTCAAGCTTTTGGCCTAGTGGATGGGAGCTGATGTCGAAGCGGTGGATAATATCTTCCGGGGTCTCGCCTCCTGGCATGAAGCTCTGTCGATCGAGAGACCATTGGGCTATGGGCGCAGGGGCGGACGTGCTAGTAGATTCTTCTCGATCAGCTAAGTTCATGGCATGGCCTCCAGGCATTACCTTACTAAAATAAAGCGCTTC
>JBGSTX010000343.1:0-9417 GCA_041736305.1 Oligoflexus sp.
TTGACCCGCCCGAGCAAGAGAGGCAACTCTCAAGCTACGTTACGAGCGAATCAGATAGTTACCCCCGGATGCTTCACCAGTCCTGGGCTCTAAGGCAAGTGGTTAAACAGGAGTAAGGGGATTAGGCCAGTGCTGCTTGCAAGTAAACCGCTCGATAACTTCGGCTAGGTGACCTTTACCCGCGCAAGCGGAGTACCCTGGTGTAAGCCAGGACTGTCTCTCACGAGACTGACAGCCGGGAAAGACCGGCACCTTTTTTAGGATGATCTCCGACCTGGGAGATAGATTACTCTCAATTCCTCCCACCGATGAATCGGTGGGTATCCCTGTGAGGCGGTTTATGAAGAATTCCACCAAAAGACTGGCCACGACTTTGATGTTCAGTGCTGTCGCCCTCATGACGAATGCATGCGGCAAAGGAAATTCTCAAAATTCTTCATCTCTCAAAGTCACCAACGGAATTAATGCTAGCGAGCAAGAGTTCCCAGCCGTTGTCCTACTGGTGATGCAAAGCCCTGAAGGGCAAGGAATTTGCACGGGGACCTTTGTCAACGATCACCAAGTGCTCACTGCGGGTCACTGTGTTGAAGGACTCGATCCAAATAAACCTAAACTTTCCTTTGTTAAATACATCAATGGTAAAGCGACCGGCGTTGCTGCCTTGAGTTTCAAGCGTAATCCTAACTATTCTATGGACGACAATAACGGCGTAAACAAAAGCGATCTTTCTATAGTGACTTTTGCAGCCAACTCTGCCCCCGCTGTAGCTACGCGCTCCTTCGCTTCTCCTGAAGCCGAAAGCCCTCTGACAATCGTTGGCTATGGTAACAATCGCAACTTCCTAACTCCTGAGGGCCAATTTAATGGTTCGGGCGCCGGTGAAAAGCGCCTGGGGCACAATACTCTGGCCGATAAAAGCGAAGGCTTTCTGAGTTTTGTTGGAGTACCCGAAAGTGAAGACGGACTCGATCCTGGCGAACTGGTTGCCAGTGGTTCGGGCGATTCAGGTGGGCCTATGTTCGTTGATGGCAAGCTAGTCGGAGTGACTTCCGGTGGTGGTTTGGCTAATTTAGAAGACGGCACTCTGGTGGTCGTGTCTCGATACGTAGACCTAAATAGTGAAGAGAGTCGGGCATTCCTCGACGCTGAACTGCATTAAAGGGTTTTTGGCTTGCAGTGAACAGCGGTTGTGCGATTGAATCAAAAAAAGGCCCCTTCAGGCCTTTTTTTGTAACTCCAGCGTTCGAAGAACTACAGCCTTCAGCTTTACTTATGCTTGAACGTATACACCCCATCCCAATTACGATCGGGAGCTTCAGCAATATAGTGATCAATCCGCTCCACATACATGGAGCTAGCCTTGTCATCAGGCTTCAGCTGGAGACAGGCCGTGAACGAAGATTTGGCTTGAACCCAGCTCTGCTCCTTGTAGTAGCGACGTCCTTCTTCGAATTTAGCGATAAAAGACTTGATCATAGCTGGTTCAGGAAAGAAGTCGGGGCGCATGAGATGAAAAACCTTCACCGGCTCGTTCTTGCCTTTGACGCGAATATCGTCCAGATCACGCGTAAAGAACTTCCCAGGTGTCAAACGCCGATGGGTAAATTCGCTGAGCATGACCTTGATTCCATACTCCTTGGTCAAGCCTTCCAGACGAGAGCCTAAGTTTACAGCGTCGCCCATAACAGTATAGGTAAACCTCTCCGCCGAACCCATATTACCTACCGACATAGGTCCGGTATTGAGTCCGATTCCTATATCGATATCCGGCAAACCCTTTTTCTTGAAATCAATACGCAGCTGATCCAGAGCGTAGAGCATCTCGATCGAGGCCTGCGCTGCTGTATCCGCAGAGTTTTCCAGGTGCAATGGTGCTCCCCAAAAAGCCATGATGGCATCCCCGATGTACTTATCGAGGACTCCTTTGCTACGCAGAACGATGCTCGTCATCGGCGTGAAGTACTCGTTCATAAGTTCGCAAAGCTTCTCCGGAGAAAGGCTTTCGGAAATCGTTGTAAACCCCCGTACGTCTGAGAAGAAGACTGTGAGTTCTTTTTTCTGACCGCCAAGTCGCAGCTGATCTGGGTTGTCGAGAACTTGATCGATAACTTCAGGGCTGAGGTAGTGCTGGAAAGCACCTTTGACCTTCTTCTTTTCCCGCTCTTCCGTCATATATTTATAAAGGGTTACTATCGTAAACATAAAGCCAATCTCGACGCAGGGCACGGCCATATACGCCCAGATCCCCTTGCTGAACCAAAGATATTTATCTACGTAGTAGTAGGCGACGAGAAAAGCGATGACGGAAAGTCCCGACCAAAGGGCCGAGGTTCCCAAGAGTATGAGAGTAAACAAGATGCCAACAACGATAACGATCGAGCGTTCGATCGTAAAGATTGATGGGGGCCTTTTGAAAAAATTTTGGCTGATGATGTTATCCATCAAAGCTGCGTGGTTTTCAACTCCGTCCACTGTTGGGTCGAAGGGGTTCGGTCGGATATCGTTAGTGCCGGTTGCCGTGGCACCTAGTAAGAGGACAGAGTTTTTGAGAGCCTCCTTCTCTTTGTCCGTAAAGGTATTATTATAGGCGTCTACCAAACTGAAGTGATGAAACGATCGGCCTGGCCCTCGATGGTTGATGAGCATGCGCCCTTGGCCATTGGCATCGATAGGCAGCTCGATGCTATCGCTCTCGTCGTCACGATTGATCAAAGCCAGGCTTTCGATACCGCTAGAGTTGAAGAAGACAAAAATCTCGCGATTGAGATATTCAGCGACAGTCTTAAGACCTAGCGAAGGCATGAGGTGCCCGTTGATGTTAGTTACCAACGTGATCCAGCGGTTGATGGCGTCATCATCCGCGTCATTATTAAAGAATGCAAAGTGTGGAGTCGATTTTGCGAGGTAAGGGGTATTGCTAACCAGACCGTAAGCGCGCGTGAGAAGGTAATCATCAATCTTACGGCCCTCAGGAATGTCGACTCCCTCAATTTCTGAGCTCAACATGGTCTTGAGCCCACGAAATTTCTCGGTCTTACCGAGGTTCAATTTCGCCTCCTTTTCATTGGCGAAATAAAAATAGCCCATCACTATGTTTTCAAATTCATTCATCCCTTCATGGAAGGATTTATCAGCTGGACTTACTTCGCGCGCAGCTTTGTAAGATTCAATAGTTCGATCGACCTGCATCTTGCCGTTGTTACCTTTGAGGCCATCGATTTGATCTTTGATATCATCGAGATTGGCTTTTTCCAAATCCGAATAGATAGCATCATAACCAATCCATTCTACGCCGAGAGCTTTCAGATTCCGAAAAGCTTGTGCGTAAAAGCGTCGAGAGAAAGGCCAGGTACCGAATTTTTGCAGGGATTTTTCATCGATCGCAAGAATTCCGACCTTCGTAGGTTCTTTGACTGGCCCTCTCATTTGCATCTTTATGTCGAGGAGCTTGGCTTCGACCATGTAGAGAGTATCCTGACTACTGACGCCAGCGACCGAACGGGAAAAGCGAAAGTAATGCGAAACAAGCGTGTAATAGCTGAGACCTATGATGCTAGCACAGATAGCTAGGTGAGGGAGTTTCTTAAGGACTGTCTGCCGCAATCTGCTCCAAATTTGCCTCATGAGCCTATACCTCAGGTCCGCGTTCCAGGTTAAACTTTTATAGTATGGATGTCGGCAAAGACCAGAAAAACTATAGTCATTCTGAGGATGGATAAATGGAAGTGAGCTTCGAGCCGGAAATAGATTTGCAGGAGCGGGTAAAGGCAGTAACTTTGGGAGAATTTGCTCTTCTTCAGCAAATTACCGAAGAACGCGTATGGGAAATGCTCGAAGAAGGGCAGCTTTCAGCTCGCTTCATCAACGATACAATCCTCATCTTTCGCGAGAGTCTGGAGACTGAGTCGGTTTCGATACAGGCCCCTCTTGCTCGTATGCCCGAGGCAGCTCAAGCCTACGAACCCGCGATCGACACCGATTCCTGGTTACCTCATGAGATCGAAATACGCGCCCCTGAAGCACAAGCGCAGAAAGAAGTATTTGCCGAGGACAGCCTAAGTAAGCAAAATATCGCCCTCGCCGAATCCTTACTTAAAGCAAAAGATGAACTCCTCGCCCTCAAAGACGATAAAATCTTTTTTCTTCAAAAACAGATCGAAGCCCATGAAGATGAAAAGCGACGCCTCAGGCGAGAACTTGAAAACTACCAGACACTGTGCAAGATATCATCAAATCCTCAGTTATTAAAGGCTCTTGTAGACTGAATTTAAATTGCAGCTGGTCAAAAATTGCCTCTTGAGTCACGCCTTGCTTCCGACGATAGAACAAAAGATAGGGAGAATACGTCACCATCTTCCTAAGGGGACAGATTCTTATGCTCAAACTTTTGACAGTTGCACTTGCCCTAGACTGGACAATCTCTGCTAGCGCGAAGGTTTGGGCTCAGGAAATTCCCGAATCTTTCAAGCCTGTTCGTCCCAAAGCAAACGGCGGAGCAAGCACCGCTATCTCGAATGACGAAAACGCGGTTTGGACCAACCCGGCAGGAATTGCTCGCGTGCGCAAGGCTCGCAGTCGTAAAACGATCAATCTCATCAAAGTGCCTAATCTCTCCGTAGGTGCTAATAGTAAGAGCAAGAGTTTTATCAACGGCGTATCAGGAAGCAATTCCGACAATCTCGAGAGCGTTTCAGCCAATGCAGAAGATCTCAGCGAAAAGCCTTTTTGGGCTAATGTCAGTGTGTTTCCCTTGATTATGTTCGATATGGAGGATCTACCCTCAGTCGCAGGGGCTTACTCCAGCACTACTATTCGCTCGGTTCTCAATAGCTCCGATAGCACCCTTGCCGACACTGAGGCGGTATCTGATGTCGGAGGCGTTTACGGCCTAGCTTTTACGAATCGCAGCAACCGCATCAACTTTGGAATCATTTCGCGCTATGTAGCGCGTTATGCTTATGAGGACAAGGTCCCTCTCACAGAGTTCTCCAATGCCCAAACTCTACAGGAACGTCTCAAAAACAATTCCAACAAATCGACTGCACTCGCTATTGACCTAGGATTCATGTGGACCTTCGCCGATTTTTGGTTTCCAACTTTCGGGGTAGCCGTTCTAAACGCTCCTACCGGCTGTCGAGATAATTACCTCAACCCATTCAGCAAGACTCGGGAGACAGTATGCGGTACTGTTTTCAAAGGTAGCTTTGCCAATGAGGAAGCGATCTCAACGGTTGATCCCACGGATATCCGCTTCGGTTTTTCGATCTCGCCTCGCTTCAGCAACAAGTTCGGAGCTCGCCTAGCCGTCGACGTTCATCATGTGCCACTCGTCGGTGGTTCGAAAGTCTACGGACTCGATGGGATCGATCCGATCAAGATGGTCCATGCAGGAGTCGAGTTTTTTACGGGCAATCCCTTGTTACCCTCACCCTTTACTGCCAGTATCGGTTTGAACCAAGGCTACTACTCGATGGGTGCTTCGGTTCGGCTGCCGTTTTTTTCTTTGGACTTCGCCAGCTATGGCGAGGAGATATCGGCAGACTCCAGCCCCAAGGAAGATCGCCGCTATATGGGTGGCCTCTCGACCGACTTTTGATGCAGATCTAAGATCATCCTCGCACTTTTTGACGGATCCAAAGTGAGATTAGGGAGGCAAGTTCAGATTGTGAAGCCCTGCTCTTAGACGCTATATGTATAAGAAGCTCGAGATCCTCTGCCTTTTACGGCGATTGGCCATAGGCGGGTTGTCTTCTTACTTTGCTTCTATGCAGGAAGGGTCAGGTCGGCATGAGATTTTCCTCGATAATTCTTTCGCTCTCTAGCCTTGCTTTGGTTTCTTGCGTCACGAGCGGCAGGCCGAACAAGTCGGCCGGCAAAGCTACCAAAGGCAAGGATAAAGTCGCAGTGGGCAACAAGCCGCTGCCTAAAGAGGGACAGAAAACCGAACCAACCCTTGGACTCGCGAGCCCATCCCCAGTTCCCAAGCAAGAACTAGATCCTCTATTGACGCACTTAACAGACCTGTCTCAGCCTCTCACCGACGATGACCTCCGTATAGCAGGCAACCTCCATCCAGCGGCTGCAGGAAGCATTGAGGAAGCTGTACTCATCACGGCGCAACTGCGTATGTTCAGACAGCAACTCGCACAAAGTGGCAGCTTTCAAAGCCGTGATCTCTATCCAGGGGAAGGTCAGACTACGAGTGAAGCTCGCAACACGGCGTCGCTTGAAAAACTTTTTCAGGACCTGGAAGTCGACCTGCCGCGAGCTTTACAGAGCAATCCTGCCTTGCAGAACGTGAACG
Organism: Oligoflexus sp.; assembly: GCA_041736305.1. Taxonomy (GTDB): domain Bacteria; phylum Bdellovibrionota_B; class Oligoflexia; order Oligoflexales; family Oligoflexaceae; genus Oligoflexus. Next base: position 6,305 of record JBGSTX010000343.1, read on the forward strand.
TGATGAAGCTGGTCCAGGAGCTCCTGAACAACACCCAGAACTCCACTGCTTTTCAAGGACAGATGACAGTGTTGCTGGCCGAGCAATCCCAAAAATGGCCGGAGCTGGCTGAGGCGCCACCTTCACTCGCAAATGCGGACCCAGCCTCAACAACGCCAGCTGTAGCTTCCTCTACAACGCCTGCGGCTACTGATATCAGCACCACGCCTCCTACTCCTGACAGCAAGGCGACCCCTACTGATCTCAAGCGCAGTGACGCTATTCTTTTGCAGGCCCAAAAATTTGCTGACAAAGGGGATTTCAAACAAGCTATCGAACTTACCGCTCGCATCGATAATCAGGACCCTTTCCATGAGCAGGCGCGGGAGAAAATCCGCGTCTTTAGCAATAGAGCCGTCCAAGATCTTAGGCAAAGGGCGGCTTTGGCTTTTCAGAACGCGCTCCCCATGAGTGACAGTCGGGCCAAGCAGGCTTATCTTCTGCAGGCCCAAGGATACTTGGAAAATGCCTTGCGGGATTTTCCAGCTGCCGATCAACTTGATACCGTGAAAGATAATCTAGCGGTCATAAAGCGTGACCTCGATACTATAGCCAAGGAGACTGCGAGCGAAAGCTCTGCGAAAACCCAGTGACTTTACTTGCAATTGACCAACTCAGTAAAAATTTTGGTGCACGTACAATATTCGACTCGATAAGCTACCGTTTTCCGGAAAACGAGAAAATTGCGCTGGTCGGGCCGAATGGTGCGGGCAAAACCACTCTTCTCAACGTCCTCACCGGCCTTGAAGCAGCAGATGGCGGTCAAGTCCTCCGATCCCAAGGGCTCAAGCTAGGCTACCTCCCGCAGGAGCCAAATCCAGAACCGCTGCCGACGGTGGTCGAAGAATGCTTAACGGGCCATCACCGTCTCTATGAGCTCAAAGTTCGGATGGAGCAGGAGCTCGAATTACTTCAGAGCGAAAGCTCCGATCAGCGGCTCGCAGCCTATGAAAAGGCCGAAACCGAATTTCGCATGGCCGGCGGTTATAGCCTTGAATCTAAAGCCAGCGGGATTCTGAGCGGCTTAGGTTTCGATGCCCTGAAGCAAGCCCAGGATCCGCGCTCACTCTCGGGTGGTTGGCGGATGCGTCTTGAGCTGGCTAAAGTCTTTATTAACGACCCCGACGTCTTGATTCTCGATGAACCGACGAATCACCTCGATTTGCCGAGCCTCGTCTGGGTAGAGCGCTATCTGCAGACGTTTCGCGGCACTCTGCTCTTTGTAAGTCACGACCGGGCCCTGCTCAATCGTTTGGCGACCTCTACCCTGCTCTTAAGTCACGGTCGCCTGCGCGCCTACAAAGGCAACTTCGATCAAATGCTCGATCTCAAGGAGATGGAAGAGCAGCAGAACGAATCGCGTCGACAGAATCTCGAACGCCAAAGAGAACAACTCGAGACCTTCGTCGAAAGATTTGGTGCTAAGGCCAGTAAAGCCCGGCAGGCTCAATCTAAATCCAAACAGATCGATCGTCTCCGCGTTCTCGAAGGCGCCATAGAAAGCACCGAAACGCTGGCCTCGCTCCACCTGAAACTACCTGAGGCTCCTCCTTCCGGCCGTGATGCGCTCCTGATAAAGGACCTCGCGATAGGCTATCAAAAGCCCCTGGCAACAGGCATCAATCTCCTGATGGAACGGGGGGCCCGTATCGCCATCATTGGTAGCAACGGGATAGGAAAATCCACGCTGCTCAAGACCATTGCCGGCCATCTTGAGCCTCTCGACGGCGGATTCAAGTTGGGTCATCAGGTGAAAATCGCTTACTGCGCCCAAAATCATGAAGATATCCTCAACTACGAGCGGAGCATCCTCGAAAATATTCTCGATGCTCGCGCCGAACTCGGAGAGAAGGACGCAAGGCAGCTGCTGGGCTCTTTTCTTTTCTCGGGTGAGGCGGTGTATAAGCCTGTGAAAGTTCTTTCAGGTGGCGAGAAAGCTCGAGTTGGTCTTTGCAAGGCCATAGTCCAACCTTCGAATCTACTGATGCTGGACGAACCTACTAACCATCTCGATATGAGTTCGGTTGAGATCTTGATAGAAGGATTTAAGGCCTACAGCGGCAGTCTGCTTTTCGTCAGTCACGATCGCAGCTTCATCGACCAACTAGCCACTCATATTTTCGTGATGCTGCCCGACGGTCGCTCGGCACTTTTCCATGGGAAGCTCGCTGACTACCAGCAGCTGGCTGAAAGTCAGGGTTTTCCCAATGTCCTGGATCCATCTGCAGAGGCCATGCGGGCCAAGCCGAGCGGCAACGCTGCAAACTCAGTGCCTAAGAAAATCAAAGAGAAAGAAGCGGATAGTAAGCCCTCAACTCAAGACAATGAGGAAGCAAAGCAGCTCAGACGCGAGCGCAGTCGTTGGCAGAAAGCTATGGAAAAAACTGAGAGTGATCAGACCAAACTCAAGATGAAAGCCCAAGCCCTAGAAGGTGAGCTATCGACCGTCGACCCTAGTGCCTACGTGAAAGCCCAAGAGCTGCACCGCTCCCTTCAAGACGTTCACAAAGCTCAGGTGCTTGCGGATGAGCAATGGCTAGAAGCGGCTGAAAGCCTTGAGCGCATCGAAGCTCAGCTGACGGCCATGGGCCGGCAGTAGTAGGTGTGGATCAACTTTCAGGTTCTGGTTCTTCGGTTTCGACTTCTACTTCGCCCTCTTCGCTCCGGTAGCTGCGCGAGCGAGTGCACGGAATCGGCTCGCCTTCCTTGATACCTGTCAGAGGTATCTGAAGCAGTTGGGGAAGATTTTGCTTCATATAGGCCACGGCTTCTTCGGGGATCCGGAAAATCGGATAGTCGTGGTATGCGTACGACTTCAAGAAGCCCTTCGGGCCATCCATGATTCCACAGAAGAAGAAGGGAAACCTCAGGCGCTTTCTCAGCTGTAAAAGCTCCGTGAGAATCGCCGAGCACACATCCTTCTCGTCTTGAAAATCGACGATAAGATACCTGAGCTGATGAGTCAGGAGCCAATTATGAACGCCAACAGCCAACTCAGAACAGGGACGGCAGTCGTTGCCTGAGGTGCAGATGTCTACGGCGTTGAGGATGACCGCACCCTCGACAAACTCAGG
>JBGSTX010000371.1:0-7434 GCA_041736305.1 Oligoflexus sp.
GGCAGCAGCGGTACCCAAAAGAGGATCGCCGGCGCCAGAGTCAGCGCGAGGAGAGATAGAGCTGTCACCTTGTGCCTGCGGCTGATGGCGTGATGCTCTTTCCAGCGGCGCAGCGGCGGTCCGAATGTCCGATGGTTCATAAGCCAGTTGTAAAAGCGCGGTGAACTCTTCGCATAGCAAGCAGCGGAAAGAAGCAGAAAAGGTGTTGTGGGGAGTAGAGGCAGAAAAATTCCTACGATGCCTAGCGCCAGCGATAGCGACGAGACGGCGATCAGGAGCAGCCGTATCGGCTTCGATTCGATGAGCTTCACCTCGTGAGCATAATCTCGCCATTCGCTCATAAATCAGGTTTCCCTCCGCAAAAAACGGGCTAAAAAACTTTCGACGCGACAGTAGTAATCTTCGAGCGTCGTCCGCGATCGCCAACTGTGGCCTTCCTCAGCATAGACTTTAAACCAGCAGGGGACATCGCGTGAAGCCAAAGAGGATGCTAGGCTCTCGCTATGCGCTAAAGGCACCAGCTTGTCACGCCCGCCATGAAAGAGGAGGAGCGGCGTCTTGATTTGATGGCGGGCATAAAGTGGGGAGCGCTCATCGAGAGTCTTCTTGTCCTTGGAGCCGAGCGCCCAGGAAATTTCCGCTTTCGCTAATGGACTACAGCGTTCGAAATAGTCATGGAAATCGTAAATGGGGTAGACCACAACAGCAGCCTTGAAGAACTGAGGATGGCGCTGTAAGAGGCGCAGAACTAGACTGCCACCGATGTCTCCACCCCAGAGGCCGACTCGCTTAGGGTCAATCCAGCCCGCTGCAGCGAGCGATTTAAGACTTGAGAGGACATCGAGCACATCGGCCTCGCCCCAGCGACCAGCGAGCGCTTGCTGATAGCTATGCCCGTAACCCCAACTCCCCCGATAATTGACATAGAGCACGGCATAGCCTTTTTGAACGAAGGCCTGGGCCTTGACTGGCCAGCTAGCGCTAACCTGCTCAGTGGGACCGCCATGAATCGGCAGAATCAGCGGCAAAGGTCCCTGTCGACGCGGATCTCTGTAGAGGATGCCATGTACCGTATGACCATCGAAAGATGGCCAGCTCAGCGCCTCAGCCAGAAGCTTGGGGCCAGGAGGCTGTGGAATCCTGCCGAGAGGCGCCGTGATCGTCCATTTTTCATCGCTGCAGCGCGCTTCGAGTAGCGTCGGAGGCTCATTGGCGGAGGATGCAATGAGGCTGAAAGCATCGCTTTCAGGACTCTGCCGCAGCTGGCGCAGAGATGTGTAAAAGGTCGAAAGCGGACTCGTGGGTTCGCGGTTCTTCGTCTGCAGATCCCAGCGATCGAGCTTGAAAAATCCTCGTTCCTGGCTAAGACTAATGATCTCCTTAGCGGAGCGTAAGAAGAAATTATGGGTATCAAAACGCCTTCGAGGCAAAGCCTTTTCGCTAGCTGTAAAACTCAGCTGGGTCCATCGCTGCGAGCTTAGCAGCACCGACCAGAGCTGATACCACTCGCCGGTTCGCCAGAGTCCTATAATTGCATCTCCCGCAGGCGAAAACTGTGCTTCAAGACAAGGACCAGTCCCAGGAGCCGGTGGACGTAGACAAGTTTCTTCGAGCAGACTCGGCCCTTGGCCCCGCATATCATAGCTGGCCAGCTGGAGCTGCGCATGCTCCCAAGGCAAACCCTCACGAGGTACCACGATCGCTAAGCAGATCTGTTTAGCGGGGTGCCAAGCAAAGGCAAAAGGCACGCCACTGAAAGTCCAGAACAGCTGCGCATTGCCCGAGACGATACGGACCCAGCTCTGGTAGCTGCCATCGCTCGCCTGCGCAATCCATGAGACCCACGAGGGGAGCGGAGGCGCAGCTGCTTTTACTTGGAGACAGCCGACTTTGCCGTCAAAAGTTAAGAGCGCGTTCTTCCGCGCATCTGGCATATTCCAATGGACTAGGGCAGTCGGTTCGGTCTGGAGCGCAAAGATTTGCTGGTCTAAGCTTGCAAAGCTTCCGCCGCCTGGAGCCAAAGTACTGCCTATGGAGCCCTCGAGGAAAAGAGCTCCATCGGGCCGATAAAGCCTAAGGCCACGTCCCTCCTCAAGACTCGCCAGGGAGCCGTCAGCCAGATAGCGATACTCCGCCCAAAGGTCTTTGGCGACTAGATGCTCCCAGGGATTTTTGAGATTGTTCACGCTCGGGCTGCTCCTCTTGTCCCACCTTCGCTCTTCGCGAAGGTGGGACAAGAGAAAGGTAACAAGCTCGAGCTGCAAAGACAAGAAATGCTCAGCTTTCGTCTTCGGGTAGCGGAGCCGATGGAAGTTCTTGGGCTAGTACAGCCAAAAGCACATCTCTCGCCCCGGCTTCGTCGAGATGAAATTCGCGGCGCAGGCGCTCGAGGCAATTTTCGAAGATGATACGCCGCCGCGCCCCGGGAATCGATTCATCGCGTCTATCTTCAAAGACGACAATCAAGGTCGTTTCACAGGGAGACAGACAGTTGCGATGCATATAGAAATCGTTGCCAAGGATCGGATAACTCACCGTTCCTTTGTGGATACCCTCAGTGCTATAGAAAAAATCTTCGAAGGTTTCAAACACAGTCCGACACTTGCTACAACGTTTCGGAAATTCCGTCTTGAGGCGGCTCTGCAAAAAGCCGAGTGACTGGGCCATCGTGGTTGAGATCTGGACAATTTCTTTAATTTCTTCGCGTAAGAGTTCATAAGCTACTGCGGGTAAGGGAGCCGAGGCAGGGGCTAAAAGTTTGGGCCTTGAGCTCATAACGGATCCTTTCCCTCGGGGGCGACATTCACAACAAAGAGCTATCGGCAGTTTCTTTCTATGGGTTTATTATTCATGAATTCCGTATGCTTACGAATTGGTGGGAAAATCCCTATTGCGGCAATTCTGAGATCCGCTGAGACACAGAATAGTCACAGTACACTTTGTTCCGTAGAGCTTGCATAGCTCTGCTGAAACTGCTTTAGTGTAAACTTGAGGTCACCTATGCAAGAAGCAGCTCTCGACTATAGGCAAATTCTACAGAAAGAATTAACAGCACGCTGCGAGCAAAATCCACGCTACTCGCTGCGGGCTTTTGCGCGGGACTTGCAGCTTTCGCCATCGCGCCTCAGTGAAATTCTCAATAGCAAGCAGGGCCTCTCGCGCAAAGCCGCCCACAAAATAGCCGGCATACTCGGCTATGGGGAAAAGGAGTCACTACTTTTCTGTGATCTAGTCTCCGTGAAGCACGCCCGCAGCCCTAAAGAGCGCGAGACGGCTCACATCAGACTGCTTAAAACGTCGATCGAAAAGCAGCAGGATGAGGTTTTTCATCTGCAGCTCGATGCTTTCAAGATCATCTCCGACTGGTACCACCTCGCTATCCTTGAGCTATTGAAATGTAGCAGCTTCAAGAGCGATACCAAGTGGATGGCGAGGCGCCTTGGCATTCCCCTCATTCAAGTTGAACTTGCGATCGAACGACTCCTACGCGTGAAGCTCCTGAAGAAGCAGGATGGTCACTACCTAGCCGTGCAGCAGGATGGGTGGGTGCCAGGCGGCATACCCTCGGCCAGTATCCGGAAATTTCATCGGCAAGTGCTCGAAAAAGCCATTCAGGCGATGAGCGAGCAGCCGGTTCAAGAACGATTTTTTTCGACCCGTTTCATGACGCTCAATCGAGCCGATCTTCCTGAAGCCTTCAAGGCGATACAGGATTTCCAGCTTCGCTTCTGCGAACAGATCCAGGACGAAAAACCCAAGGAATTGCTCTACTGCATCTCAATGCAACTATTCAAAATGGTCGAGGAGGACACTGGATGAAAAAATTTCTCTTTTGGACTTTGCTTGTAACTACGCCCACCGTCGCCGCGCAACTGCCGTCAAACGCTAAAGCTCTCCGCGGTTACCCCGGCGACTTTCCGACTAAAGTGAGTTTGAAATCCGACCTACCCTTCGGTATGCCGCTGGGGGTCCTGGGGCACTGGGGCGTAGGGAATGGCGGCGATTGGCTTCGCATCGGCTTCGCGCGAGCCCGCGAGTACGCAGCTGAAATAGTGATGCGCGTTAAACCTGACTCGCTGCGTAAAATCCGCGATCCAGAAATTCGTGAATGGATTATCCAGAATCAGAAATATCTGGCAGCCGACATTCTACAGACCGAACACGTCTGGGAACTTGAGGCGAAGCCTACCTGCGCCTGGACCCTGCCGCCGGATGGCGCCGATACGATTCCCAAGGCAAATCCCGTGCAGTTTTCTTATCCGACCTGCCGGGAACAAGCTGATGGTTTTACCAAGGCGGCGCAGATTCTCATCCACGAAGCCGTGCATCACTTCAATGGCGACGAGAACATGGCTGATCTGGTCGCTATCGGCATCATCGATGCCTGGCAGAGCGGTATGATGGATTCGATTCCCATGGCTCTCGACGGAGCTCCCGCGGGCTCTTACCGGCATGCAGCTGTCTGGACCGGTGATCAGATGATAATCTACGGCGGTACTAACGAGAGCAGGAGCGCGCTGCCTCAAGCGAGCGCCTATGATCCTCGCAGTGAGCGCTGGACCAATCTCAATGTGCCGGCAGCCTTCGGTGCGCGCACGGCACCTCAGATGATTTGGACCGGGAGCGAAGCTTTCATCTGGGGCGGTTTTTCGGCGCAAAGTCAGCAGCAGTCGGAGTGGAACTATAGTGGGGCTATCTATAATTTTGCGAAGAAGAGCTGGGAATTGATTCCTGCTCCTGCCTGGTGGAATCCTAAGAATTTTACCTGGGAAAGCGATCCCCGCCAGACCATAGTTTGGACCGGTGAAAAAGTCCTCGTTTTCGGTGGAATCGATCAGAAAACTCTCGAACCCCTGGCGGCGGTTTTCAATCCAACTTCTCGCAGCTGGAGCCGCATGAGCAGTAGTTCGGCGCCTCGCCGCATTGGGGGTCATTCGGCGGTCTGGACTGGCGAAAAGATGTTGGTGTGGGGCGGATATGCTGGCGACAGCGATAGCGCGCGAGAAATCTCAGCCGAAGGGGCCATCTATGATCCGGCCCGCGATACCTGGACGCCGATGTCCAACGGCGGAGCGCCAAGCGCACGAGCTGGCCACCAAGCTGTGTGGACTGGAAAACAGATGGTTGTCATCAGCGGCGGCGGGGTGAGCAGTCAGGGAGGACTCAACGCTACAGGCGGACTCTACGATCTGGCCAAGGGACAGTGGTCGCCTCTGCAAACTGAACTTTTAGTCGAGAGAGTCGGGCATCAAGCGGTCTGGAACGGCGAAGAGGTCCTCGTCATCGGCGGACGCTCAAATCGCCTCAAAACCTACTTCGGTGAACTCTATGGCTTCAACCCCGAATCCCATCGCTGGCGGCTGATTTCAGCTGGAAAAAGCCCTGAACTCCGCTTCCATCCTTCGCTGGTCTGGACCGGCAGCAGCGCTCTGGTTTGGGGGGGAATGGGCGCTGATACGCAGAGCCTGCGTTCGGGATCGCTGTACTTTCCGTGAGCGTGTCGCCGAGATTCTTCGAGAATGAGCAGATTTTTGCAGCGGCTTCTCTTGACCTCTTTCCGGAGCAGCTGCAAAACTAGATGGGAGACAGAGACAGCATAATTCGAGAAAGAGAGCCTGTTTAATGCTACGAAGTTCGTATATGCAGCTTCAACGTCTGATATCACCCGACTGGCGCGAGCAGGTCGGGTCCGATATATATAATCATTACATGGGCTTGCGGCTTAGAATGCTGGGTGGCGAGATTCTCCGTACCAAGGGGCCTCGCTCCATCGAATACGTGAAGATCGGACAAGGCCAGAAGCCACGCCTGGTTTTTCTGCCAGGATTCGCCGACTATAAAGAAAATTTCTTCGACGCTGCCCAGGGTCTGGTCTCGGAGTTCGACATGCTGATTCCCGATCTGCCCGGGTTTGGTCAGAGCTTTCGGAGCACCGATTACGCATACACAATTCCCAACTACGGACGCTGGATGAAGGAATTCATCGAGGAAACAGGCTGGGACGACTTCCATCTTATCGGCAATTCTCTAGGAGGAGCTGCTGCGCTAGAGTTGGCTCTCGCCATGCCTGAGCGTATTCGCTCCCTCACGCTGATCGATCCGGCTGGCATCGCGCTAGCCGATCGCCCTTCGGTCTATCATGAATTTATTCAGGGACGGAATGTCTTCGAAGTGAAGACCCTCCATCAGTTTGATTACTTTCTCGAACGCGTCTTTCATCGGCCGCCCCTTATCCCGCCCTTAGTTAGGAATCACCTTTTCCGGCAGTTCGAAAAAAGTTCGAAGTGGTATCGAAAAATCCTCAACGATCTCTTGGATGGAGTCCTTGATTTCGATGACGCTCGCTTCGATCAGGTAGCCCTCAACAATCGGCTCCATCTGATTAAGCTGCCCACGCTCATCATCTGGGGCGACGAAGATACTTTCTTTCCCTCAGAAACCGGCTACTACATGCGGGCGCTGATGCCACACGCTAAGCTGTACATTCTGGCTGATCGAGGCCACATTCCTCAGATCGAAGCGCCCTGGCAATTTGTTAAGCTATTCAAAAAGTTTATCCGTTCTCAGGCGGGCAACGCAGTCCTCGATCGGAGCGCCTAGAAGCAGGAGCTTTCGAGTTTTCGGCTTGGTGGAAGCCAGATGGCTTGCTATAAGGCATCCATAGCTTCGCCAGGCAAGGAGCTCGCATGGCTAAAATAAGAAAATACATCAGTAGAGATGGAACAATTCGCATTGCTGCGGTCATTAGCACCGAGATTGCAAACGAGGCCTTTCGCTTTTTCGAAGCCTCGCCTCTCACCAAGACTCTTATGAGTCGCGCCATCACAGGCGCCGTGCTTATGGCCAGCCAGATGAAGGAGGGCCTTTCACTGGGCCTGCACTTCCGCGGTGATGGTCCCGTCAAAAGCATTTTTACCGAGGCGCGCTACGAAGGGCAGGCGAAGGTCTATGCCGAAAATCGAGCGGCAGTCCTCGCGCCTGGAGTCACCGATATCGGGTACGGACTCGGCAAGGGGCACCTCGAAGTTACCCGCTCGCTGCCCTTTGAAAAGGAACCCCATCGAGGCACGGTCGAACTCTATACCGGTGAGGTAGGCGAGGATATCGCCTACTATCTGCAGCAGTCGCAGCAGATTCCCTGCATCGTAGCACTAGCTGCTGTGCCGAAGGAAGTCGGAATGGAAATCGTCGGAGGCTACATCCTGGAGCTGATGCCGGGTTATACCGACGAAATTCTCACCAAGCTCGAACAGCTCCAACCCCTGGTCGGATCAGTTGCTGAGAAGCTGAGGCACGGAGCAGAGGTCGTCGATCTCATCGGTATCTATCTCGATAATTTCGACTTTGAAGAGATCGAACATCCTTATACCCCGCACTATAAGTGCAGCTGCAGTCTCGATCGCGTCGAGCGCTCTCTGCTGCTGCTCGGGCCGC
>JBGSTX010000392.1:0-2447 GCA_041736305.1 Oligoflexus sp.
GCCCTTTTTCAGAATATCTGCATAGTGATCTTCCATGTCGTGAATTTGTCGCGCTAAATCTTTGAGCTGCAAGGTCCGGGCGGCACCCTTGACCGTGTGAGCATTGACAAACAGCATTCGAATGGCCGACGCGTTGAGTGAGCTTTCGTGCTGCTCGAGGATGCGCTGGTTTTCTTTGAGCAGGGGCAAGCTCGTAGAAAAAAATTGAGCGATCTTACTCGGCGAAATATTGATGAGTTCCTGAATCAAGTTCAGTTCTTTGCGCTGCTTTTCGGCCTCTCTTTCCAAAACTTTTTCGGCCGTGACATCCAGGAGAGTGACGAGCAATCGGACGACGACATCGCCTTCCAATTCAATATTCCAGGTGGCTTTGAGATACTTTCGTTTATGATGGATGTCATAGCAGAATTCGGCTGGAAGTTTGTCGGCGTTCACTTCAAAGTTGAAGAGATAGTCGCCCACCGAAGCGGTGATCGTTTGCCAGGCTTGATCTTTCATGTCCGAACTCAGTTCACAGCGATCGAGGATAAGTTCCTTGAACGAACGCAGGCCGATTTCGTTTTGCTCCAAAATTACTGTTAGATGGGCCGAAAAATCCTTGGATATTATGCCGTCTTCGGTGATGGAAAGTACGCCCTGCGGGATATAGTCGAGCAGCGCGCGGACTTCCTTGGTCTTGTTGTCGACCAATTTCTCGAGGTTTTTGTTAAAGAAGGTAATTTCCTTGTTCTTGAGTTCAAGGTCTCGACTTTGCTTGAGTGACCTTCGATAGGTAACCGCGAACTCCTTGGCGTTGACGAGAGCTAGCATCAAACCCATGCTGAAGTTGGCCAAGAGAATATTGTAGCCGTTTTCAGTATTGCTGCGGAAAATATAGCTCAGCATAATGGGGAATTGAAAAATGCTGTTGAGGGTGGTGCCCAGAAGAAAGAAGTTGATCCCGCTGAGCCGATGTTTAAGCCCAAGATAAAGAGTCAAAAAGATCAGAATACTGCTGCTGGCAAAGCTGATCATGAAGAGGATGGCGATCAATAGATGAGTGCGCGTCATGACCCCGAGCGAAGCGCCTGCTGCGACCCCGAAAGCCAGAAGCATCAGGGTGACGTGGGTGCGACGGCTGAAGGTGAATGATATTTTGTCGAAGAGATAGAACTGCAGAGCACAGATACTAAAAAGATTGATCATAGTAAAGCGATCCAGCAGCTGCTGCGGTGTAATATCAAAGCTAGTGACATACAGCAGGCTCATCAGGAATGAAGTAAAGGCAAACAAAGCCAGATAGAATGAGGACAAATCCCGACGACGGAACGAATAGATGAAGAAGTAGAAGATAAACAAAGTCAAAAAACTGCCAGAAATAAGCGTAGCGTAGAAGCGGGTGGTATGACCCAATCGATTGATATAGGCCTCTTCACCGAGGTAGAGACTGGAAATGTTCACTGTGCTCTGGCCATCCATCAGAGGGGCGGAGGCCTTGCCGAAGAGTAAGAAATCTCCTTCGGTATCGATAACGGGCGGCGGAATAGTCGAGTTACTGGAGTTGCGATTGCGAGTAGGATCCTTGTTCAGTCTTTCGTGCACGAGCAGCCGGTGGGTTTCCCGAGCATCGGCATAAGACAATTCAAAGGGGTGGTAAAGTCTGGGGACGGCGATCGCGAGGCGACGTTTTTTGTCGTTCTTCACGCGGATCACAAAGGTCCCAAAAGTTTGGTTCAGTCCCTCGATAGGAAAGGGGAAGGTTTTTAAACGCAAAGGGACTTTGATGGCGTTTTTTTCTTGGATAAAAGCTTCGAACTCCGCCTGGCTTTTATAGACGGCATCAATGAATTCTCCAGGGATGAAATATGCCTCGCCTTGCACGTGAAAAAATTCTTTCGAGCTGAGCTTGGCAAGATCGAGTGTTCCATCCTGCAGGGGAACAACTTCCTCCTCAGCGAAGCGAAGCACCAGCAGCTTTTGAAAGACAGAAGTGTCCGCGTCCAGACGGGACGTGCAAAGCAAGAAAAGGATAGTTGCGAGCCAGCGCATCCTAGCGATCCCGGTTGGTTAAACGAGCCTGACGAGAGCATCGGCTACCGAACCTGAATTCTTTACACGGAAAACCGAGAAGCCGAACTTTTGGCTGGAGTGGCCGTTTGGTGCTTTGCTATAGGAGTAAGTCAAGAGCAATTATCTGAGTTGCTTAAATTCCTGATTGGAAGATTGTCAAGCGGAGGCGCCTTTCGTAGAATCGAGCAGCCGAATAAACGGAAGGAGTTACCATGAAAGTCAAAGCAGCGGTGGCCTGGGGTCCCAATCAAGCTCTCAGTCTGGAAACGGTCGATCTCGAGGGACCCAAAAAAGGTGAGGTCCTGGTCCGGATCGTCGCTTCAGGCGTTTGTCACACCGATGCCTATACTTTGTCCGGAGCCGACCCTGAGGGACTTTTCCCGGTAATTTTGGGTCAT
>JBGSTX010000008.1:0-36007 GCA_041736305.1 Oligoflexus sp.
CGGATTTTGCTCTATCGGGAAGGCAATGATTGCGCGAATATGAGCTTGATTAACGATGTAGTTTTCCACGAGTGGGGCCATGCTCTCGATGATCATACTGGTCTAAAGGGAGGTATCGCCGACTATGCTTTCTCAGAGGGAATCGCCGATACTCTCGCTGCTTTTCACAACGATGATCCAGATATTGCTCCGGGCTTCTTCTTCAATGACCCGACTCCTGTACGGTCTATTTTAAACACGCGGCGCTATCCTCGCGATCAAAGTCCTACGACTCATTTTGAAGGCGGTATAATCTCGGGAGCATTCTGGGATCTCCGTCTGAGTCTAGTCGAGCGTTATGGAAAGCGCCGCGGCTCCTACTATGCCGCTTATCTCTTTATGAGACACCTGCTAACTGTCGACAGCTATGTCGACAGCTATGCGGCCGTGTTGCGACTTGATGATGATGACGGAAAGGCGGAAACGCCGAGCCCGAATTCATGCCTCATTCAAAAGGCCTTTGCCCTCCATGGACTCGCGCCTGAAAGCCCGTGTGCCGACGCCGTAGCAAGCGTGCCTGCTGCGAGCAAGGCGGTAGTTGACGAAGATCTCACTCTGGCCCTTTGGGAAATAGGCGAGACTGAAGACAGTGTACGACTCGTAGCGTCGAGCTTAGCCGGCGAGCAGCTTGCATACTGCTGGGGTGAGTCTGCGAGCTGCATGAAGAATCCAGCGGCCCGCGTTGCTCTCGATCTGCTATCTAAGCAAGCTCAACGGAGGTTTTTTGCTAGCAACCTTTTGCAATTGCCGTCCGAGCTGCAGACTTTGACTCTACTTCGCCTCGATGGGAAAGGTGAGATCCTAGGGTCTCGTGCCTTTGTCATACACGCCAAGTAGACATATAATGCATCGCAGTGGATATCCATAAATAATTATGGTATCCCTAGCAGGTCTTCGCAAAACGAGCGAAACTGCGTTACATTACGTGGCAATCACATATAGTCCCTTATTTGACGGGAGCAGATAGAAGATGAGTGAGTTGGCAAAAGAAACCAAGAAAAAGCCGAAGGTCGGACCCGAAGGAAGCCTCGAAGAGGGAGGCGAACTCCAAGAGGGGCGTGCTGGAGCGCAGGCGGCAGCAGGTCGTAAAATCCGTCTGAATTTGCTCGAAGATGAAGGCAGCCCCCTCTTTCACTTTCAAAATGCTTTGAAAGAGCGCGGCATCAAAAATATTGAGCTGAGTGATCTTATCGCCGAAGCGCTCGGCACGGTTCCTCAGGAGTGGTGGGATGCGAAACTTGAGGAACTGACCCCACTCGAGTGGAAGCTCCATGCTGCTCTCGAGAATCCTGAGATGCGCGCGAAACTCATGTCGCTCCTAGACGCCAAAAAATCCTAATCCTTTGGTCTCGGGCCCGAGCGATGTCCTCGGGGGCCCGGACTTTGTTCGTTCTCGACTAATTGGCTTGTTTCAGAGCGGTCCTTGCTTCTGATAGAATCATCTGTTTTTCGGACGGCAGAACTGGTCTGTCAGGCGATGCAACTAGCACGCAACGGCAAAGTAGCGATTGAGGGCGTTTTTACCATGAGCGAAACTGACAAAGGCTTGGCATCTAACTTCATCCGAGCCATCATCAACGAAGACATCAAGAACCACAAGAATAATAGCCAGGTCGTGGTCCGCTTTCCTCCGGAGCCCAACGGCTACCTGCATATCGGTCATGCGAAGTCGATTTGCTTCAATTTTGGCTTGGCGCAGGAATACCCTGGGGGTATTTGCTATCTCCGTTTTGACGACACCAACCCGCTGAAAGAAGATACCGAATATGAAGATGCCATCAAGCGCGACGTCAAGTGGCTCGGTTTTGATTGGGGTCAGAAACTGACCCATGCTTCCGATTTTTACGAAATCTTCTATCAAAAGGCCATCCTCCTTATCCAAAAAGGCCTGGCCTATGTTTGTAGTCTCAACGCCGAAGAAGTAAGAGCTTACCGAGGCACCCTCACCGAGCCCGGCCGCGAGAGCCCTAGCCGCAATCGTAGCGTCGCGGAGAACCTCGATCTGTTTCGCAGAATGCGAGAAGGAGAGTTTCCAGACGGTGCTTATACCTTGCGCGCGAAGATCGATATGAATTCCGGAAATATCAACCTGCGTGATCCGGCGATCTATCGGATTCGTAGGACTTCGCACCACAGGACTGGGGATACTTGGTGCATCTATCCTATGTATGACTATGCGCATCCTTTGAACGATGCGATCGAGGGAATAACGCACTCGATCTGCACTCTGGAATTTCAGGATCACCGTCCGCTCTACGATTGGTTTGTGAGCAACTGCGAAATGGAAAACAGTCCGCAGCAGATCGAGTTCGCGCGCCTCAACGTGAACTATACGGTCACCAGCAAACGCAAGTTGAAAAAATTGGTCGATGCTCGATTCGTTGAGAGCTGGGATGATCCCCGCATGCCTACGGTCTGTGGTTTGCGCCGACGCGGCTATACCCCTGAATCGATCCGCAACTTCTGCGAGCGTATCGGGATCTCGAAGAAAGAAACCATCATCGACATGAGCATACTCGAAGAGGAGGTGCGCAATGACCTCAACGAGCGCGCTTTGCGCAGCATGGCCGTGCTCGATCCCATCAAACTCGTTATCAGCAATTATCCAGCTGATGGAGAAGAGTGGTTTGAGATCGCGCTTCATCCGCAAAAACCCGAGCTGGGTCAGCGGAAGATTCCATTTAGTCGTGAAGTTTACGTGGAGCGCGACGATTTTATGGAAGTTCCCTCGAAAGGCTTTCATCGTCTCAGTCCCGGAAAAGAAGTGCGTTTGCGCTATGCCTACGTGGTTCGTTGCGATGAGGTCGTGAAAGACGCTGCAGGTCGCATTACGGAATTGCGCTGCACCTACGATCCTGAGACAGCTCATGGCAAAAATCCTGCTGACGGGCGTAAGGTGAAGGGGATTATTCATTGGGTTGATGCGCGCCATGCACTCGATGCCGAAGTTCGACTCTACGATAGGCTATTCAAAGTGGCTAATCCTGGAGCTCTCGACGATGAGAGTTTTATTACGGCCCTCAATGAGGCATCCCTCCAGACCGTAAAAAATGCCAAGATCGACGCTTATTTGGCTAGTGCAGCACCCGAAACCCGTTTTCAGTTTGAGCGCCTCGGATATTTCTGTGCTGACAAGGATCTGCACAAGCCGCAGCAGCCTGTCTTCAATCGGACGGTGACACTGCGAGACACCTGGGCTCAGTCGAATTGAACGATCGAGGCGTCTGCCTGTGGGCGCCTCCGCTTTTACACGTCTAATTAGAAATTCAAAATTTGGTTTTGACTACAGTAGACCTCGCTACCGTCGTCTTCAAATCCACTCAGCGGTGCTTCTAATGCTTGAAAGCCACAGTTGAGCCATCCTCTATACTTACTCAAATTCATCACTGTTTCACCGCCTCTGTCACAGGTACCATCTCCTTCGCGTGGGGGACCATGCGTAACGCCAACTACGCGAAGACATTTGGTCTGGGGCTGTACGATAAAGGTAGGGCCACCAGAGTCGCCATAGCAGCCACCCTTCTCAGTGTTACGAGTAAGCTGGATCTCAGCCCAGGGTTCTATGAGTTGCTCTACTTCGGTTTTGACCCAAGTCAACGGCCGACGCTGCGTATCGTTTTCAAAATAGCGGCCATACCCGGCTAGAACAACTTCCCTTCCTAGGTTGAGCTCCTGGGGAAAACCAACCGCAACCGCTTGGAATGGAGCTTCCACGTCTGCCTTCAATACTACAAGTGCGATATCGAATAACTGGCCTTCTTTCGAGGCCGATCGGCCGAATGCAGGGTGAGCTATAATACTTGCGATTTCGGCCTCAAAATCAGGCTTATCGCGGTTGAGGCCAAAGCGAGCCTTGGGTTTGATTTCTACATTGTCCAAAATATTTTTAACGCAGTGAGCTGCTGTGACGAGCTGTCTTGGGCCTATAAGCGTCGCTGTGCATCCCGCAGGATAAATATGAGCTGTAGAGAAATAAGTCAGATCGCCTAATGAGGCGGCTCGTCCACCTACGATACCGAAACCAGGTAATGCTGAGCAGCTCTCCCCAGTTGAGCCGTCATCGAAAGGAAGCCCAACTCCATCATAAAATGCTTCGGATTTTTCCTCGCGCTCAAGAAAGTCTTCCGATAAGGGACCAGCATGAGTCGTCAAATCTCAATTTTTTGTGCAAGAACAAAGGCTTACCATGATGAGAATTGCACCCATTAGGAAAAATTTAGACTTGTTACGATCCGGAGCACGCATCTTCGTTCTCTATGCTGCGTAGTTAAAATGCTTACGATTTAACTATGCAAAGCTCATTCCAGGCAGGAACGGGCAAAATAGCTGGAGTTTTTCTGCACCCAGCTGCTCGAAGGATCGCTGGTGTCAATAAATACGGCTCCATTAGCGTCGTAATCCTACCTTTCTGTTGGTCATCACGGACAGCCCGCCAGGAACTTGTAAAATTACAAAACGAAAGATTGCTGCGGCTCTATTTTTCGCTGTGATTTGCATAAAACCACATAAAAAATACTAAAATGCATTGTATGTGGATTCTATCGCATTTATCTTCAGCGTACAGTCGCATCAATAACCAAAAAACAGCAGAACTTGACCCCTTGGCTTTAGAAATATTGAAGAGACAGAACTTAAAAACAAAGCTTGAGTTACCTATCTGTAGCGCGAGCACACAGCTAGGTCATACTTTGCCTCTTAGAAGGGATAAAGAGGTTGCGACGCCGAAAATGTTCTGGTTATACTCCGCTCCGAAGCCAGCAGACCTAAAAAAAATTATGCGTTCTTATTGAATACTAAGGAAAGCGGATGAAATGGACCTGCCCAGCGCTAGCTCAAGATGAACTCCGCAGGAGGGAATTGAAGCGCTGCGTAAAGGATCTAATTTTGCTTCTGCTCTCTCAAGATGTTTTCTTAAGAGCGCGTTCGATCTTCAGGCTGAGCATACTGCGCTTCAGCAAACCCCTACCTGGCTAGGTTATTCTGCCCGTCAGCCCGAGTCGCATTCCGCCGATTTACTGCAGTCAGGGAGCTTGATTCATGACGCACTCACATTTCGATAAAGCCAGTCTCGATGATCCACGCTTACTGCAGCGAGACGCCTGCGGCGTGGGATTCATCGCCAGTATTCGAGGCGAAGCTAGTCATAAATTGGTTCAGGATGGTTTGGAGATTCTGCGGCGACTCGATCATCGAGGCGGTCGAGCTGCCGACAATCAGACGAGCGATGGAGCGGGGCTCCTCACGCAGATTCCACGGCCGCTTTTTGAAAGATTTGCAGCCGAAGTCGGAGTCGAGCTCCCACCAGCCGGGGCCTATGCGGTAGGAATGGTTTTTTTGCCGCAAAAACCTGATGAAAAGGCCTACTGGCTCGGCGAGATAAAGGCTGCGGCCGAGCGCTTTCAACTCATTGAACTGCTCAGTCGCGTGGTGCCGGTCGATAGCTCGGTCCTTGGGCCAATCGCCCGAGCTTGTGAGCCAGCTGCGCATCAGATCGTGTTAGCGCAAGCGAAGCAAGGGAAAGAAGAGGTCTCCTTTAGCTGGCGTCTTCTGCTGCTGCGCAAGGCTCTAGAAGAGACAGCGCGACAGCGCTATGGGCTCAAGCAGCAAGAATTTTATGTGGCAAGCCTTTCGACAGATTCTATCTGCTATAAAGGTCTGATTCTTTCCGTAGCGCTTCCTCGCTATTATCTTGATTTGCAGAACCCTCTTTTCACCTCGGCTTTTGCCATGGTGCATCAACGCTTTAGTACGAACACGCTCCCAGCGTGGCCCCTAGCGCAGCCCTTCCGTAGTATCTGCCACAATGGTGAGATCAATACGCTGCGAGGCAATCTCAATGCCATGCATGCGCGCAGTCGTCTCTTCACAAGCGCAGCGAGCAACTGGGACGAGGAGAAGAAAAAAGAACTGAGCGAGATGGGGCCCATATGCGCACCGGCAGGTAGCGATTCCGCTATGCTCGATAATACAGTTGAATTCTTGCTCGAGACCGGACGCCCGCTGACTCAGGTTCTCAGCATGCTGATCCCGGAACCTTGGGAACAGCATGAGGCAATGGATCCGGGGCTCAGAGCCTACTATGAATATCATTCCTATCGGATGGAACCTTGGGATGGTCCGGCATTTATAGGCTTCTGTCATGGTCAAAAAGTGGGTGCTATCCTCGATAGAAATGGCCTCCGCCCAGGTCGCTACTGGTTGACCGAAGATGGTTTAGTGATAATGGCTTCCGAAGCTGGAGTATTGGATCGGCGGCCCGAAGAGATCATGCAGAAAGGTCGTCTGTCACCCGGTCGTATCTTTCTTGTGGATATGGAGAAGGGAGAAATCGTCCCGGATCAGGTGATCAAAGAAGAATTAGCAGAACAGCATGATTATAGCGCCTGGCTCGCCACTCATCGACACCATCTCCAGGATCTCCCCCCGTTGGTTCCTGGTGAATTTCAGGATGAAGATAAGCTCGACCTGGATAAGGCTTTGCTGGCTTTTGGCTACAGCAAGGAAGACTTGCGGCTGATTCTGGCGCCGATGGCCAACGATGGCAAAGAAGCTCTAGGGTCTATGGGAAATGATACGCCTATCGCCATCCTTTCCCAGCAGCGGCCTCTGCTCTATAACTATTTCAAGCAGCTTTTTGCGCAGGTCACCAACCCACCGATCGACGCGATCCGGGAAGAACTCGTAACTTCACTCGAGACTCACCTAGGTGCCGAGACCAACCTACTCTGTATTCAGCCAGGCGAGGATCATGTCCTTCGGCTCAAGCAGCCTATTCTCACTGATGCAGAACTCCTAAGGATAGAATTTTACGAAGCACCCGGACTCAGCTCGCGCAAGATTAAAACTCTCTACCGACCGCTTCAGGAAACTCTTGAAGTCGGGCTTGAGCGGATCACGGCAGCAGCCGTCGAAGCTGTTAGAGGCGGTGCAACAATACTGCTGCTTTCCGATCGTGGCTTCAGCCAGGAGCTGGCGCCGATACCTGCTTTGCTCAGCACTGCAGCGGTCCATCATCGCCTCATCGACGCCGGCTGCCGCACGCGCTGCAGTCTCATTGTCGAAAGCGGCGAACCTCGCGAAGTTCATCATTTTGCTCTGCTGATTGGCTACGGGGCTTCAGCGATCAACCCTTACATTGCGCTAGCGGCTATTGCCCGTCGTGAAGAGCGATACGGATTTAAGCAAGATAAGGCGCTCAGTGCTCTCTTCAGCTCCTATATCAAAGCCATCGGTGAAGGCCTCTTGAAGGTGATGTCGAAGATGGGCATCTCTACGGTCCAATCCTATCGAGGTTCACAGATATTTGAAGCTTTAGGTCTCAGCCGTAGCTTTATCGATCGCTACTTCTGTTGGACGCCAACTCGGATCGAAGGGCTCGATATCTACGACGTCGATGCGGATGTACGCCATCGGCAAGAATTAGCCTTTGGGGATGTGGAGCAACGAACCTTTAGCCCCTTGCCGGAGGGAGGTTTCTACAGCTGGCGGCGCGAGGGCGAGCGGCACCTGCATAGCCCGCAGATGATTGCGGGCCTGCAAAGAGCCACGCGCATCAACAGCCGCGAGGAGTTTAAGGTCTTTTGCGCTACCCTCGATCGCGAAGCGCGAGAAGCCCTGAACATCCGAGGCCTACTCCGCATTCGCCAGGATCAAGAGCCAATCCCTCTCGATGAAGTCGAAGCAGCGAGTTCTATCGTCAAGCGCTTCGCGACGGGAGCCATGAGTTTTGGTTCGATATCGAAGGAAGCTCACGAGACTCTGGCCGTAGCCATGAATAGGATAGGGGCCAAGAGCAACTCGGGCGAAGGGGGCGAAGATGAACTTCGTTTCAAACCCTCGGCCAATGGTGATCTGAAACGCAGTTCTATCAAACAGGTTGCAAGCGCGCGCTTCGGAGTGACCAGTCATTATCTTATCAATGCCGACGAACTGCAAATCAAGATGGCTCAGGGGGCAAAACCTGGTGAAGGAGGTCAGCTTCCTGGCCACAAGGTAGATGAGGAGATTGCGCGCGTCCGCCATAGCACGCCTGGCATTACCTTGATTTCGCCGCCGCCGCACCACGATATCTATTCGATTGAAGATCTTGCGCAGCTGATCTTTGATCTTAAAAACGCTAATCCGCAAGCTCGCGTCAGTGTGAAGCTCGTTTCCGAGATGGGGGTTGGTACCGTGGCTGCTGGGGTGGCAAAGGCCAAGGCAGATGCGATACTTATTTCGGGCTACGAAGGTGGGACAGGGGCAAGCCCCTTGTCTTCGATCAAACACGCTGGCCTGCCTTGGGAACTCGGTTTAGTTGAAGCTCATAAAATGCTCAGCGAGAACAGGCTGCGATCGCGTACCGTCCTGCAGGTAGACGGTCAGCTGCGCACTCCGCGCGATATTGCAATCGCGACCATGCTGGGAGCGGAAGAATGGGGCATTGGCACGGGTGCGCTCATCGTGCTCGGCTGTATTATGATGCGTAAGTGTCATCTGAATACATGCCCCGTCGGAGTCGCGACCCAGGACCCTGAACTTCGCCGCAAGTTCCAGGGCCAACCTGAACATTTGATCAACTACTTCTTTCTCCTCGCCGAAGGACTGCGCGAGATCATGGCCTCGCTAGGTTTTCGTCGGGTCGTTGATATGGTGGGGAGAGTCGATCTCCTTGAGAAAGATGCGAGCATCAGTGGCAGTCGCGTTGCAAAAGTCGATCTCAGCTGCATTCTGACTCCACCACAAATAAGCGGGTCCGCACAACTTGAGACGCAGGATCACGAGCTCGCTGCAACCCTCGATGCCCAGCGTCTCATTCCCGCCTGCGCTACGGCCCTTGCGGGGCGAAATCCCGTTCGTATCGAATTGCCTATCCGCAATACCGATCGTGCAGTCGGGACAATGCTCTCTTCTGAGATCTCTCGTCTTTGGGGAGCGCAGGGGCTACAGAAGGGCGAGATTCAGCTCTTCTTCCGCGGTGCAGCGGGGCAGAGCTTCATGGCTTTTGGTGCCAAAGGCATCGTAGCCACGATCGAAGGTGAGGTGAATGATTACTGCGGCAAGGGATTGTCGGGCGCGCAGATCGTCGTTATGCCGCCCGAAGAAAGTCCATTTTTGCCGGAAAATAACGTGATTTGCGGCAATGTGAGTCTCTATGGTGCGACTTCGGGCTCGCTCTATGTACGAGGTTTGGCCGGTGAACGTTTTGCGGTAAGAAACAGTGGGGCTCATGCTGTCGTCGAAGGAGTGGGCGATCATGCCTGTGAATACATGACGGGCGGTAGCGTCATCGTCCTCGGTCAGGTAGGACGCAATTTTGCGGCGGGAATGAGCGGAGGCTACGCCTATATCTATGATGCTGACGGTAGTGCAGCTGCCCACATCAACGGCGAG
This sequence comes from Oligoflexus sp., assembly GCA_041736305.1. Classification (GTDB taxonomy): domain Bacteria; phylum Bdellovibrionota_B; class Oligoflexia; order Oligoflexales; family Oligoflexaceae; genus Oligoflexus. The sequence goes on from JBGSTX010000008.1 coordinate 9,412, forward strand.
TTGGTGAAAGTTGAAGGGCTCAGCGACGAAGACGATATCGCTTTTATCGTTCAACAGCTCCGGGAGCATAAGCAGCTGACGCGGAGTCGGGTCGCGGCCTACATTCTCGATCACTGGAGCCGGGAACAAGCGCGCTTTCTGGCCGTTATCCCCACGGCGTATCGAACAATGATGCGTCAGCGAAAAGAACAATGGCTCGAACAGTCTGTGCGTGCGGTGGCTATCGATAGCCGCGAGGCGCTGCTGCAGCAGGGAGGTTTTCATGGGTGAGGTCACTGGCTTTATGAGCTATGCACGGGTAACGCCTAGTCGCGAGCCCGGGCCACAGCGGATCAAGCATTTTAAGGAATTTGCGAGTCCCCTGGCAGACGACGAGTTGAGACGTCAGGGCGCGCGTTGCATGGATTGTGGAGTTCCTTTTTGCCATAACGCTTGTCCTCTGGGTAATGTGATTCCCGAGTGGAATCATCTCAGTTCGGAAGAAGATTTCCGAACTGCACTGGAAGCCTTGCTCGCAACCAATAACTTTCCTGAATTTACCGGCCGCATTTGTCCCGCGCCCTGCGAATCTGCCTGCGTCCTTGGCATCAACGAAGATCCAATTGCTATCGAAGCTATAGAAATGAGCCTTGCTGACATGGGCTTTGAAAAAGGTTGGATTCGACCTCAAGCTCCATCGTTCCGGACAGGCCGCAAATTAGCCATCATTGGTAGCGGTCCTGCTGGATTGGCAGCCGCCCAGGAACTGAACCGCAAGGGTCACCTGGTCACAGTCTTCGAGCGAAGCGATCGTGCCGGCGGACTCTTGATGTATGGTATCCCGGACTTTAAGCTGGGTAAGGAGAGGGTGCAGCGGCGTTTGAAATTGCTTGAAGACGAAGGCATCATATTTCGCTGTGGCGTTAACGTCGGCAAAGATGTGAGCATGCAGGAACTCCGGGAGGAGTTTGACGCTATTGTCCTCGCCTGTGGTGCGACCCAAAAACGTGATGTAGCCATACCGGGCCGCGAGCTTTCGGGCGTTTATTTCGCCGAGCAGTTCCTCAGCCAGTCGACCCGTCGTCAGCTGGGAGACATCCTGGACCCCAATGCGGAGATTTTAGCCAGTGGTAAAGACGTCATTGTCATCGGCGGTGGCGATACCGGCTCCGACTGCATCGGAACTTCCAATCGACAAGGGGCTCGTTCGATCACCCAGTTTGAAATTATGCCTCGCCCACCGCAGCTCAGTTCGTATCCCCGCGCTCAAGAGCGGCCTGAGGAAACGCCTTGGCCTGCCTGGACGCATATGCTGCGGACCTCGAGCTCTCACGAAGAAGGCTGCTCGCGGCACTGGTCCCTGGAGTCCGTTCGCTTCGAAGGCGATGCGGATGGACGTTTAGAGGCTCTCATCACCAGGGAACTTGCCTGGTATACAGACTCCAAGGGCCACAAACGTTTTGAAGTTGTAGCTGGCTCTGAGAAACGCTGGCCATGCCAGCTAGTCCTTATTGCGGTTGGGTTTGTCGGACCTGAGACCAGTGGACCTATTGCCGAGCTGGGTTTGAAGATGAACTCGCGCGGAACAGTTGAAGCGGACGAAGTCCAGTATGCGAGCAGTGTACCCGGAGTTTTTGCCGCTGGCGATGTGCGTCGCGGGCAGTCACTGGTGGTTTGGGCTATCGCCGAAGGCCGGAAGGCGGCCGCGGCAGTCGATAGCTATCTCAGTCGTTCCTAAGAAGTGCCGGCCCAGTATTCTTCTTCTGCTGCTGCTTCTATCTATATTTCAGCTTGATTTAGCAGAAGCTGCCAAGCCTGATCCCAAGGATCGGGCTCCCTCCTCGCACTTGCTCGGTTGACCTTCCGAGGGAGACACAGTATTCCCAAGAAATGGATGATGATGCTGCAGAGAATCAGTCTCGGTAGGATCAGCCGGCCGGCGATCCAAGGGCACGGTGAACGCCCCCAGTTATAAGGTGAGCGCTATGGGTAGTGAAAAAAAAAAGATCAAGCTCAAACTTCCCATTCACAAACAGCCTGATGACGTGACCTGCGGACCTACTTGTCTTCATTCAATCTACGAATTTTACAATGATACCATGGCCCTGACCAGTGTGATTGGCGAGATTCCAATGCTAGAAACAGGGGGAACCTACGCCTCCAAACTCGGAAGTCACGCGCTGCAGAGGGGTTACAAGGCTCAGATCTGGTCCTTCAACGTCAATATTTTCGATCCGACCTGGTTCGGATTGCCAGCCGAGCAGATGTTTGAGAAACTTAAACAGCAGCGACATGCAAAAAAACATCGGAAGCTCAGAACGGCCACGGATGGCTATATGGAGTTTTTGGAAAACGGTGGAATCCTTCGCTTTGAAGATCTTACCCTCGAACTTCTGGAAGCCTGTCTGCGCGGGGGCCAACCTGTGATCGCAGGCCTCAGCGCAACGTATCTCTATAAAAGTATGCGCGAAGATCCGAAAACGGCGGAAAACAACGACGTCAAGGGTCTTCCTAGCGGGCACTTCGTGGTGCTGACCGGGATCGATGCGGAGGCTCGCACGGTGCAGATCACCGATCCATATTTTCCTAACATGCTGTCCGAGCACAACACCTATACAGTGAGCGTCGCACGCTTGATCTGTGCGATACTGCTAGGGGTGATGACCTATGACGCCAATCTTCTCTTGATTCAGAAGAAAGAGACTTTGCATGAAGAACCTCATCGTCGTTGATTCAGTCGATGAATGGCCTAAACATTTAGGCGATTTTGAGGTCATCAGCGACATCGACTACTTTGTCGACGAAAATTTTCAGGCCTGCAAGAACTATCGAGTGTTCAACCTCTGTAAGTCGTACCGCTATCAAAGCTCAGGCTACTACGTGTCTTTGCTGGCCGCCGCGCGCGGCCATAAGCCTTTGCCTTCGCTTAGCACGATTCAGGAGATGAAAACCAAGGCGTTCGTCAAGATCACGTCCGAAACGCTTGACAGCCTCGTGCAAAAGTCTTTGGCTGAGATCAAGTCGGATACTTTCGAGCTATCCATTTATTTCGGCAAGAATATGGCCCGACGCTACGATAAGCTCAGCACCGAACTCTACAAGTACTTCTCTGCGCCCCTAATTCGCGCGAAGTTTGTAAAGAAGAATAAGTGGCTTTTGAGTTCTATCGGTCCGATCAGCCTCAAAGACGTGCCAGGTTCTCACAAGACCGACCTCATCAATTTCGCCGAAACTTACTTCAAGACCGGTACCACTAAAAAGCAGATAAAATCGGCTCGCTACAGCCTCGCTATACTGCGCAATCCCAAAGAGCAGTTTCCGCCTTCCGACGAGAAGGCTATACAAAAGTTCGCCAAGGCAGCTCAGCACTTCAACATGGAAGTCGATATCATCGGCCCCGACGATTTGCGGCGATTGGCAGAATACGATGCGCTTTTCATTCGGGAAACGACCAATGTCAATCACCATACCTTTCGTTTTGCCCAGAAGGCCAAGGCCTTGGGTCTGGTCGTAATCGATGATCCGGAGTCGATCCTTCGCTGCACCAATAAGGTTTTTCTCGCAGAACTCCTCAAACGGCACAATATACCGGCACCCAAATCGTACATGATCCACAGCAAGAATATCGATCACGTCATCGATAAACTGCCGGTTCCCTGCGTTCTCAAAAGGCCCGATAGCTCGTTTTCACAGGGTGTAGAGAAGGCGATGAATACCGTTCAGATTCGCGAGAAGGTCTCGAAAATGCTCGAGGACTCGGACCTCATCATCGCGCAAGAGTTCATGCCGACTGACTTTGACTGGCGGATCGGGCTCATTGATAACAAGCCGCTCTATGCCTGCAAGTACTATATGGCCCGTGGGCACTGGCAGATCTATAATACTGAGAACCGGCGATCCGATGGTGAGATGGATTACGGGCATGCCGAAACTTTCCCTATGGAAGATATTCCACCGAAGTTGCGCATGTTAGCTATAAAGACGGCATCGGTCATCGGTGACGGGCTTTATGGTATCGACATCAAGGAAAAAGACGGGAAGTTCTATATCATCGAAGTCAATGACAACCCGAGTCTCGACGCGGGAGTAGAAGACAAGGTGATCAAGAACGGGCTCTACGAGGAAATTATGCGCGTTTTCCTCAAGCGCCTGGACCGCAAAACCAAAGGGTACACCGAATGAGCGAGACTCCAGCTCGGACTTTGCATCTATTCGAAGGCTACGGGATAGAACTTGAATACATGATAGTCGATCGACAGACTTTGGCGGTAAGACCTATCTGCGATCAGGTGCTCGCGCTCCTGGCTGGTGGGGAAACTGTGAATGAGGTCTCCCTAGGTCGCATCGATGTATCGAACGAGCTCGTCATGCACGTCATCGAATTTAAGTGCAATGGCCCGCAACCCGATCTCGTTCGGATGAGCCGATCGTTTCAAGAGCAGATTCATCGTATCAATGAAATTCTGGCTGATCGCTGGGACGCTCAGCTGCTGCCTACTGCCATGCACCCTCTCATGAAACCTCTCGAGGAAACGCGGCTCTGGCCTCATGGGCAGCAGAAGATCTATCAAACTTACGATCGGATCTTCAACTGCCGAGGGCATGGCTGGTCCAATCTGCAGAGCATTCACATCAATCTACCTTTCCATGGGGACGAAGAGTTCGGCAAGCTTCACGCGGCCATCAGACTGGTGCTACCCCTGCTGCCGGGATTAGCTGCTAGCTCCCCCATCGTCGAAGGACGGGTGACCGGAAAAGCAGATAATCGCCTGGATTTCTACAGTCAGAATCAGAAGCGTATCGGCTCTATCATCGGTCAGATCATTCCTGAGAAAGTTTTTACACAGGCCGACTATCAACGAGTGGTTTACGATAATATCAAGCGAGACATCGCTCCCCACGACCCGGATGAAGTCCTAGAAGAGGAGTGGTTGAATTCGCGCGGAGCCATCGCGCGCTTCGACCGGGATGCCATTGAAATTCGTTTGCTCGACATACAAGAGTCAGTAGCGGCAGATTTTGCGGTGATAAGCCTCGTGGTCTCGCTGGTGAAGAGTCTGGTGGATGAAAAATGGCTGGCCCTTTCCGAGCAGAAGAAGATAGACGAGGCGGGTCTGCGTGAAGTGCTGATGGGGGCCATTGCAGCTGGTGAAGCCTACCGTATCGAGCATCCGGGTCTACTCGCCTGCTTCAAGCAAAAAGTACCTATCAATCTCGGACGGCTATGGCGCTCGCTTGCTGAAGAACTGATTCACTGCGAGTATCAGGTGAGGGACTTTGCGGAAAACGTCAAAGTCATCCTCGAAAAAGGCACGCTCTCTACTCGCATGAAGGAGCAACTGGGAGCCGAGCCGAGCCGTGAAGCAATAGTCGAGACTTACCGTGAACTGGGAGCCTGCCTCGACGCGGGCAAAATCTATGGCTAAGGACTGGGCTCTGCTCCTCACTTGTGAGCATGGAGGGGCTGAGATTCCTCAGCCTTACAGCTCCTACCTCAGTAGCTCCGATCGGAAGCTGCTGAAAACCCACCGCGGCTGGGACGCGGGAGCTTTAAAAATCGCCCGTCAGCTTCAAGCCGAACTAGATTGTCCTTTGATTTTTTCTGAAGTCAGCCGCCTCCTCGTCGATCTCAACCGCTCTGCCCATCATCACAGTTGCCTTGGACCTGCCTTTCGCGATCAGAGCGAGGATTTAAAGAAAGCAATTTTCGAACGCTACTACTGGCCACATAGGCAGAAGGTCGACGCCCAAATTCGAGGCCTCCTGAAAAAGTCGAATGCTGTCTTGCATATCGCGGTGCATTCTTTTACGCCGGTCTTGAACGGCGAAGTTCGCACGGCCGAGCTGGGTCTGCTTTACGATCCGGCGCGCAAAAGCGAGAAGAAATGGGCAGATCGCCTCTATCAAGAGTTGAAGCCACTCCTTGGAGAGCTGCGTATCCGGCGGAACTACCCTTATCTCGGCAAGTCCGATGGCCTGACGCGAGCTCTCCGCAAAGACTTTGGAGTGCAGCGCTATGCGGGGATCGAAGTCGAAGTGAACCAGAATGCGGTAAAGTCAAAGAGTGAGCTGCAGAAGCTCGGATGGACACTCACCCAAGCGCTTCGTAGCTCTCTTCTCTAAAAGGCTGGGGCAGGGCTGGCCGACAATTCCACGGCTCAATAATGAGTTTCGATATAGTTCAGCACTTCCGCACTCTCGTTGATTACACGCGGCGTAATCTTCGGCACTTTACCAAAATAGCTAAACATCTGTAGGGTCCAAGGTCCTGTAAAGTCTAGCAGCAGCTCAGGGGTGGCAAAGCTGAGATCCCACTTGCTGGAGCTGTATTTTTCGGCAGACTCGGGGATCTTGGCTCCTTGTTTCTCCTCAGCATCCTTAGCCCTTGCATAAGCCGTCAGTGCCCGATGACAGCTCGAACAGTCGAGGTTTTTGGCATCGTGTAGAGCAGGATTTTCTATGGCCTGAATGTTGCTGATAATGCGTTGATTCTTGCTGAGCTGAGCCGCTTCACCTTGGTCTGGTGAGAGCCTGGAATCAAAAGGTTCGACGATGTAGAACTTGCTATTGCCGAGAGGTGAAACCTCGAGATCGGGATTTCCGCCATTTCGTTTTAGAAATTGTACCTTCGGTGAAAAGCCTTCCTGCGGGGCGTGGATCGCAGAAACATCATCCCTTAGGTATTTACCATTTTCTACCGTTAGGAGAGTCATCTGCCAGATAGAGCCGTTAGCTACCGCAGAAAGATGAGCGACGTTGGTCAAGTTCTCCGTCCGGGCATAGCGATCTACCATGCCCATGATGCCTTCATAGTACGGACTAGCCACTCCTTCCTTGGCCAAGACAGGATGCGGAAGGAGCGGCATCGAGCTGCTGTCGACGCTCGCCTTTTTATGGAGCGAGCGCAAGTTTGCGACTATCTCACTAAACTCTTCGCGGGTGAGCTGATAGATCGCATGAATGTTGGCATCGCCGGGCACAGCGTCCATTTTTACCCCCGGAGGGCCAACAGGCGCACGAAAGATCTGCCAGACCAGGCGGAGCTGCCGTAGGCACTGGTCGTCCTGAGCGGCCGCGACTCTTATATTCGCACAGGGATCAAAGCGTAAAGCCACTAAGCGAAATGTACTCAAGTCGATCTTTAAGTCTGTATTTGTGCCTGACGACAAATCAAAAGTTCGCAGTTTGGCTCTGAGAGCAAGTTCATCGTTGTGGATTTTCATAAGTTCTGCATCGAGGCCTGTGAAAACATAGGGGCTCGACCCGCTCGGACTTGCGAGCTTAGGTACTTTTTCAGCAAATTCTTTGACTGCTATCAGAGGTATGAGGACAGACACATCGTTGAGTCCAAGAGTCGATTTCGCAGGTTCCGTTTGATTAGTTTCAGAGTTTTTGCCGCTGGAGTTGGTACGACAGGTCACAAGCAAGAGGCTGAGGATACTCAAAGACAAATTTCGAGTCCAAGAACGCACCACGAGCTCCTTTTTTCCGGCCATTTTGAGAGGACAAATAAGAAAATAAATTTTGGGGATTCACATTTAGCTTAGCACAGTGCGAAGGACTTGGGTTAAGGCGTGCCAAAGCCGTTTAGTCGAGAATTTGTTGGGTACTTCCCGGTTTAAAATTTTCGGCTGATTCGCTAATATCCGCTCAATCCACGTAGAGGTTTACTTGAGAAAATACTTTGCATCCCTATTCATCGTCTCCTGGGCTCAGGCCTGGGGTTTTGTTGGCTTTGCCGCTCCACTGCCCCCTGTCGTCCAAGCGAGCGTGGCTAAAGATGTTCCTCTCACCGAGAACCTCCATCTCTATTTTAAGGAGGGTGACAATCAACGCGAGCGCTTATTCAAGGCGACGCTTCCCCCCGACTCAGCTGCCTACGGCCGCATTGTTCTCAAGTTTAAACTGCATTGCCCGAGTGGCGGTTGCGACTACTGGGATAGGGTGGGAAGCTTTGGAATCCAAGATAACAAGGGGCGCTTCTTCGAACTCCTGCGGTTTGTTACCCCCTATGGTATAGGTGGATCTTGGGAGGCGGATCTCAGTGCATTTAGACCACTTCTACTAGGCGAGAAGATTTTCCGGGTCGCTATCGATACCTGGGTAGGACCAGGCAGTCCCTACGGAGGTGGATGGCTGGTCGACGCATCAATTCAATTTGTGCCCGGCTCAGATCCCCATAAATCAATCCTTGTTCTCCCTCTCTTGAGCGTCGAAGACATACCCTACGGTAATCCAGAGCTGGACACGAAACGATCCGCTAGTCTCCCACCTTTGATAGGGGCAGGCTCTGCCCAGCTGGTGAGTACAATCACGGGCCATGGGCAAGGCAATGCGGAGAATTGCGCAGAATTCTGCCCAAAAAATCATGAAATACGCATAGGCAAGCAGAGCTTTTCCAAAATCATTTGGCGCGACGATTGCGCGACTACTGTTGATCCTCTTCAAAAAGGTAATTATTCCTACCCACGTGCTGGCTGGTGTCCGGGTGATAAGGTTGAGCCTTGGATCATCGATATTAGCGCTGCACTTCTCAGTGGCCCGGCAGAATTCACTTACCAACCTGAAGCCTTTGAAAACAGCTGCCGACCCAAGTCACTCGTTTGTGAAGCTTGTGTGTTTGGAACGAGCTGTGAGTTTGACGGCGGACTTCATACCGAAGCTCGATATCTGGTTTCCACCTTTGTGGTCTACCGCCAGTAGCCATCTCGCGTTGACGCGAGCCCCAGCAGGCTCGCTTTTTTTTCGCCATATTCCTCTGCAAGTACAATGAGATATAATATTTACCTTTAAGTAAACTCAGGCTTTTTTTCAGTTTTTCGCGCAGCGACCGAGAAATAATATACTTGAGCGGTTCTGGTGGCGGTGTGAATAAGCGGAGTGGAGTTGCTGTGGTAAACGTTCTCATCTAATGAGTACGTGTTTTTGGTCCCCTCTAACAACTGGTCTTGGGTGCGAGAGGTAAAGCCTCTCGCATCTCCTTTTGCTCCCTCCTAAATATTTTTCGCAATGGCTGAAAATCCAAAACTGCTTCTTAACCCTTCTAAAAAAAATTGAGACATTTTTGTATTAAATCTAGTGGACTATGAGCCTTGACCTCTACCCCGGGCATCATGTAAACAGGCCCCGATGGAGAAAAATAGTTTAAGCGTCCAGCCGCTGTTTTAACAAAGGAGCTAAGATATGCTTACTTTTCCTAGGTCCCTCGGATCTCTGTCTCTATTTGCGCTTTCTGCAGTAGGAGCCGTTAACTCCCTTCAGGCTTCTGAAATGCCTGCAACCAGTGGCTACTTCTGCCAGCTTCATTATACCAAGAATGCCTACGGTAAGCCCGTCGCCAGCGTCCTAGCCCATACAGGTGTTGAGAAAAAATGCGCAGGTACAGGAAACACAGTCACCTGGGATGATATCAAAGATAGGCAGTTGGCAGCTTCCACTGATGGAGAGCAGTTTCAAGGCAAGATCCTTATGTTGGGAAAGACCAGCTCGAACAACGCCGAAGCCTGCACACTTTCCCCAGTCGTCCAGTTTTGGGTGAAATTTGAAGACGGAAGTGAAAAAATAGAAGAGGTAGCGCCCATGCAGGTCAAGCGCCAATTCCTCGTCAATTCCAATCGCATCGAGGATAACCAGGATCTCGTCACCTGGATGAATTATCTTGGCAGCCTCGAGGATCGTGCGATCGAGAAGGTATCCTGCTTCAGTGCTCGGTCCGTCGGCGAAACGATAGTGGAACTGACCAATCAGGTGCAGCCTAGTCTCTTGCAGAAGGCAGAAAGGTAGCAGTTCAGGTCAGGAATCAAAGTGTCGATCCTGCCTGAACCAAGCAGATATCAGTGCTCGAACTGCTCTTCTTCGGTCGAGCCTTTGATCGCACCGGTCGAGGTCTCGCCCTGCGTGATCGTCATGAGAACTTGATCGAAGAAACCAGTTCCCACTTCTTTTTGGTGTCTAACACCGGAGTAACCGGCTTTTTCATTTTTGAATTCCTGCGCCTGCAGCTGCACATAAGCGCTCATTCCCTGATCGCGGTAACGCTGGGCCAAATCCCAGCTATGATAGTTGATCAGATGCCATCCTGCCAAAGTGATAAACTGGTACTTATAGCCAAATTCCGCCAGACTATTCTGAAAGCTGGCGATCTCATCCTTATTGAGACGCGCTTCCCAATTGAAGGAAGGCGAGCAGTTATAGGCAAGCATCTTTCCCGGATGATGACGTTTGATTTCGGCGGCAAACTCTCGTGCTTCGCCAATATCTGGGACCGACGTTTCAAACCAGAGTAGATCAGCGTGCTCTGCGTAGGCCAGCCCACGTGCAATCGCTGCGGGAAGGCCCTGCTTAACGCGGAAAAAGCCCTCAGAGGTCCTTTGGCCCGTTATAAATGGGGCATCGTAAGGATCGATATCGGAAGTGATCAGAGTCGCCCCGAGGGAGTCGGTACGGGCGATTAAAAGCGTGGGTACGTCGCAGACATCGGCAGCAAGTCGAGCCGCCGTGAGAGTCTTGATAAACTGCGCTGTCGGAATCAAAACCTTGCCACCTAGGTGACCACATTTCTTTTCAGAAGCTAACTGATCTTCAAAATGAACTGCTGACGCACCAGCCTCTATCATGGAACGCATCAATTCAAAAGCATGCAAAGGGCCACCAAAGCCCGCTTCGGCGTCGGCGACTATAGGAGCATACCAGTAGGTATCGTCTTTACCCTCCTGCTTGGCTATCAAGTCGGCTCGCATTAAGGCGTTGTTGAGACGCTTCACAAGAGCAGGCACCGAATTCGAGGGATAAAGGCTTTGGTCAGGATAGGTCTGGCCCGAAAGGTTGGCATCCGCAGCGACTTGCCAGCCACTCATGTAGATCGACTTCAAACCAGCTCTTACCATTTGCACCGCTTGCGCGCCTGTCATTGCGCCTAGCGAATGGACGTAATTTTCTTCTTGCAGAAGCTGCCAGAGACGGGCGGCTCCCGCTTCTGCCAAGGTATAGCTTGGGTTGAGTGAAGGACGTAGTTTCAGCACCTCTTCGGCGCTATAGCTACGCTTGATACCTTTCCAACGCGCGTCGCTTTTCCATTTTTTTTCCATCTCTGCCGGGCTTTTCTTCGCTTGTAGTTCCATGAGGGGCCTCCTAAGGCTAAGGGGTGTTGTCGAGCAGCTTGTACGCCGGAAGAGTCAGAAACTCCGTGAAGTCCTGGGCGAGAACCAAACCGTCCAGCAGCTCTATTACGGGCTGTAGAGCACTGAGCGACCCTAGCTTTGTCAGCTCTTCACTGCGAAAGCTTCGGTAGAGTTCAGGACTCATCGTACGACCGTCGTTCAAGCTGGCTCGATGTCGAATCCACTGCCAAAGCTGAGCTCTTGAAATCTCGGCGGTTGCCGCATCCTCCATAAGATTATAGAGAGCGACGGCGCCGAGACCTTGAAGCCAGCAATTCAAATACTGTACGGCCACACGAATGTTGTGCCGGACCCCTTCTTCTGTTATCTGAGCACCCTCTATGCGCAGATCGATCAAACGTTGCGAATCGGGAACAAGATCCTCCTTGCTTACATCTTTCTGATGCGGCTTCTGTCCGAGATACTGCTCAAAAATGCGCTGAGCCACCGGCACAAGATCTGGGTGGGCGACCCAGGTCCCGTCAAAGCCTGCCTTGACTTCCATCGTCTTGTCTTCGGCAACCTTTGCCATCGCGATCTCGTTAACAGCAGCATCTTTGCGGCTGGGAATGAAGGCTGCCATCCCTCCCATAGCGTGCGCTCCTCGACGATGACAGGTTCGCACCAAAAGCTCGGTATAGGACCGCATGAAAGGAACTGCCATCGTAATTTGGGCTCGGTCGGGAAGGACTTTGTCAGGGTGCTGGGCAAACTTCTTGATCATACTGAAGATGTAATCCCAGCGTCCCGCGTTGAGGCCGGCCGCGTGCTCCCTCAATTCATAGAGTATCTCCTCCATCTCAAAGGCGGCGGGAATGGTTTCGATCAGGCAGGTCGCGCGAATAGTCCCGCGAGCCACCTTGAGGTAATCTTGAGCGAAGACGAAAACTTCATTCCATAAGCGCGCCTCGAGATGGCTTTCCATCTTTGGGAGATAGAAATAAGGCGCTGAGCCTCGTTTAATTCGCTCATGCGCATTATGGAAAAAGTAGAGTCCGAAATCGAAGAGGCTTGCTGAAATCGCTTCACCGTGAAAAGTCAGATTTTTTTCCGGCAGATGCCAGCCCCTGGGACGGACGACGAGAGTAGCCAGAGTCGCGTCGGGACGGAGACGATACTCTTTGCCCTCTTCACTCCGAAACTGCAGACTGAGACGAACAGCATCTTGTAGATTGATCTGTCCCTGGAGCAAGTTATTCCAGGTTGGGGACAGCGAATCTTCAAAATCAGCCATGAAAACTTTGGCTCCCGACTGCAGTGCATTGATCACCATCTTTGCATCAGTAGGGCCGGTAATCTCAACTTGACGGTTGTCTAGATCACGAGGAGCCGGTGCAACGCGCCAGTCCTTAGTACGAATGTCACGGGTTTCCTCGAGGAAAGTGAAGCTGCCCCCAGCATCGAGTTGTCGCTGGCGCTCGCTGCGACGCTCGAGCAGCTGGAGCCTTTGAGGCTGAAAATTCTGGTGTAGGGCGGCGAGAAACTCAAGCGCAGCAGGGGTTAGGACCCGTTGCCGATACAGCTCATTGCTAGCCTGATTTATTTTTAGTCCTGCTGTCTCTAAGCTCATGGCCTTCCCCTTCGCGAAGTGATGAACGCGAGTCTAGGTGCCGAAACTCGCTGCTGTCAAGCCGCCCAAAAAGCCTTCCGGAAAAATGCAATTCCTGTAATTTTGTTTCGGCTCATCCTTTGGAATGCCCTGCAGCTAAGGGTTTTCTTGAAAATGGCGCGTAAGCTTTCGAAAAGCAGCAAGCGTACAGATGTGGCTCGAGCGAGAATGCTTTCGATTCAAAGCAAGGCGCAGCTATGAACTTTAATGCAGCACATTGCATACTGAACGCGAACTCGAAAATTTTTTCACAGTCGCGAGTATGCAACCGGAAGGTGGGAAAAGCACAGAGACCCGTGGTGGTCTCCCTAGGCGCTGTTTTTGACGGAATCGATTTGCCATGCATAGGCTTAGACAAAACTCAGCTCTCAGACTTGGAAAAAGCTTTTCTTCGGGCTGCCTGCGTCTTAGAGTCGAAGCCGAGATTCTAGGCAAAGTGCCGGCGGCACTTCAGAACTAAAATCAGCAGCCCGACAAGCTTAAACCCAAAAAGGATTTTATATATTGGAAGAAAACCTTGTCACTCATTTGACCGCCGACGATCGAGCCGTGGTCGTCGGAGTCCTTTTAGCCGGAGAGTCTGCCGAAAAGGTTGAGGAAGAACTGCGGGAGCTGGAATCGCTACTCGATACACTCGGCGTCCAAGTCAAAGGTCGGATCATGCAAAGGCGTCAAAAATTGACGCCCAATTGTTTTATCGGCACCGGTAAAGTCCAGGAGATCAAAGATCTTGCTCTCAGCACGGACTCACGGCTCGTCGTCTTCGATCGCGCACTCAGCGCGCCGCAGGTGCGTAATCTGGAGAAGATGACCTCCTGCGTCGTTCTTGATAGGACAGGGGTTATTCTCGAAATATTTTCACGCCATGCGCGCACAAATCAGGCCAAGACGCAGGTAGAGATCGCGAAACTCGAGTACCTCCTGCCTCGGCTCAGCGGCGCCTGGAGTCACTTCCAAAGACAAAAAGGTGGCGGGGCTCTGCAGAGGGGCATGGGCGAAAAGCAGATAGAAGTCGACCGTCGACGGGCGCGTGAGCGCATCGCACGCCTACAGAAGCAGCTCGAGCAGATCCGGAAGGAAAAGGCCACGCAGAGGAAATCGCGTTCAAACGAGCTGAAAGTCGCTATAGTCGGGTACACGAACAGCGGCAAGACCACTCTTATGAAAGGTCTCACTAAAGCCCAGGTACTGCCTAAAGATGAGCTCTTTGCCACTCTCGACACCAATGTAAAGACCATAGATCCGCGGACGAGACCTAAAATTTTGCTTTCCGACACCGTCGGTTTCATTCGCAATCTGCCCCATGGTCTCGTCGAATCTTTCCGCACGACTCTCGACGAAGTCAATGAAGCCGATCTTCTCTTGCACATCGTTGATGTCAGCTATCCCTACTACGAGGATCATATCAAGGTCACCCGAGGCGTCCTTGAGGAGATGGGAGCGGGTGAAATTCCCCAGATTTTGGTCTTCAACAAAGCCGACCGTCTCAACGACCCCGTCCTCCCGAGGATTCTTAAGGCGGCTTACCCTGGGTGTATTGTCGTCTCTTCTCAGCAGGAAAAAGACATTACGCGGGTCCGGGATCACATCTACACTTTCTTTCGCAAGAACCTCGTTACTTTTCGCTTGTCGATTCCAGCCGATAATCCCTCGGCCCAATCGCTGCTCTATCGCAACTGCTTAGTCATAGAAAAAGATTTCGACGAAGAGGCAGGACGCGTGCTTTATCTCGCACAAGCAACCCGGCCGACGATGACCAAACTACGCAGCTTCATTACTTCCGTCGAAGACGAAGCCTTCTCTAGCGAAACTACGGAGAGCGATACATGACTTACGTTAAACTCAATTCTCGTTTTTTGGGCGAAGCGATTCAGCCCGCAGCCGAAGCCTTGCATAAGGAGGCTGCCCAACAGCTCGATCTACTCAAACAGAAAAAATGCCAGGGCTCAGAGTGGACGGGCTGGTGGGATTATCCCAAGCAGCGAGGTTTCGCCCTCAACGAAGAAATCAAGCGTTACGTCGAACAGCTCGAGGTCAACTATGATTTAGTCCTCGTTATCGGCATAGGTGGATCCTATCTAGGAACGCGCGCGGTGACCGAAGCGCTGATGCATAGCTATCAAGGACTGGTGCGCGATCATCATCCTATGGTCGCTTACGCGGGTCATCACATCTCCGAGACTCAGCTGGTCGAGGTCATGGAGCTCCTTGAAAAGCGTCTGCCCATCGTCAATGTTATCAGCAAGAGTGGAACGACCACCGAGCCGGGTGTGGTGTTCCGCATCGTTCGCAGCTATATGGAAGAGCGTTTCGGAAGCGAAGAAGCCGCTCGTCGCATCGTCTGTACGACGGACGCTAAAGAGGGCGCTCTCCGCCAGGTCGCCAAGGAAGAGGGTTACGCGAGCTTTGTAATCCCGGACGATATCGGTGGGCGTTTCAGTGTTTTGACGCCGGTCGGTCTGGTGCCACTAGCTCTGCTCAAATTAGACACCCAGGCCCTGCTCGAAGGGGCCGATACAATTTTTAGCGAATTAAACCAGCATCCCGAAGGTCATCCTGTCCTCGCTTATGCAGCGGCGCGTCAAGCTGCTTATCGGCATGAAAAAAGCATGGAAATCCTCGCCACTAGCAACCCCAAACTCAGTCACCTCGTTGAGTGGTGGAAGCAGCTATTTGGTGAGTCGGAGGGCAAGCAGCACAAAGGACTGTTTCCTGCAGGCCTCACCTATACCACCGATCTGCACTCCTTAGGGCAGTATGTCCAAGACGGTGTACGCAACATGCTCGAAACTTTTCTGGAGATCGAACAAGATGTTCCACAGCGTGGCGGAATCGAGAAGCGAGTCCGGGTGCCCTCCCAGCTTAGTACTCTCGATCAGCTGACCTATCTCGAAGGTCGAATGATCAACGACATCAATAAGGGCGCGATGCAGGGGACGATGATGGCTCACGTCGATGGTGGAGTCCCCTGTCTGCAGCTGACCATACCTGAACTGAGTGAGCGGAGTCTCGGCGCTCTCTTCGCATTTTTCGAGAGTGCGTGTGCGGTGAGTGGAGGGATGCTAGGCGTTAACCCCTACGATCAGCCAGGGGTCGAAGCGTATAAGAAGAATCTTTTCGCTCTCATGGGTAAACCCGGAACCGAAGCTTTAGCCGCGAAGCTCAGGGAAAGGCTCTGAGAAATCCAGGCGCGCCAGCTTAAGCATGAGGGCTGTCAGGCCCCAAACCTGATAGCCGCTAGCTGGGTAAAGAGGCGTTTCGCGCCAACGGCCGAAGACGTTGAAGCGCAGTTTTCGCTCTTCACTGGGGTGAAACGAGGTCCAAGGCAGCGCAAATACTTCGGCAACTTCAGCCGCATTGCAGATGAAATCTTTCAGATCGATATCGGCTTCTGCCACGATGGGTATCACTGGGCTTAGATCAAGGGCTTTGACTTGGGGTAGGCTGCCGAGTACCTTGACTCGTTCTGGATCGAGCCCGATCTCTTCCCAGCTTTCTCGCAAGGCTGTATCGCTAGGACTCATATCGCAGATTTCGCGCCTTCCACCCGGAAAGCCTATCTGGCCCCGATGGGTACGAACCTGATCGGAGCGTCGAATAAAGACTATGCGTGCAGCAGCAGAACTACTTAGGCCAGGGATGAAGAGACAGAGGACTGCCGCGGCTTTCGATGAAAGCTCGAGTGGCCAGGCTAGAGGCGCTGCTTCGAGAGCACGTATTGCGGGCATTCTTTCTTCAGTCGCCCTTCCGCCCACCATTTTTTCAAGCTCCTTTTTCAGCCAGCTGCTTGGCGAAGCTAAACGCCTTGTCCATGTCGGGAAGTTGCTCGATGCGGGAGACGAGCTGCATATAGCGGATAGTGCCGGCTCGATCGAGGACGATGACACCGCGGGTCAGGAGTTCGGAACCTTTCAGCATGAGGCCTGTCTCTTTGCCGAAACGTCCTTCTTTATAGTCTGAGTAATAGCGAATGTTCTCGAGGCCCGATTCAGCCGCAAATCGCTTCTGCGCCATTGGCAGGTCGCGACTGATAAGAACTCGATCGATGCTGGGGGGTAGGAGCACGCTTTCGCCGAGTCTATGGGTCTGCTCTTCGCAGACGGTCGTATCGATCGAGGGTACGAGGTTGACGACGGTGACCCGGTTGTTGAATTTGATGTCGAGCGACTTGGCTTTCTGGATGAAATTGTCGCCAATTACTAAAGTCCCGGGATAGAGTTCGACCTCTTGACCGTTTTGAGTGACTTTGCTGCCAGCAGCGATCGACGAGGGGTCGACGAGCATAGGTTTTTCGCTGGCACTGGTACAACCCATGGCCCAGGCGCAGATGGTGGAACTGAGGACGAAGAGTATGGGGCGCATGCTGTCTCTCCTTAAGCGATGAAGCCCCTCACCATATCGCGGGACTAGAGACAAGGCAAGTCATGGAGAGCTGCTAGGACTTGAGCAGACGCAGGCGTGGGAGCTTAGGAGCTGGAGTAGCCGTCAAGCGATGGATAGCGCCTTCCAATTGCGCCATAAAATTCTGCTGCTCGGCCACAGCTCGCTCGACTTCGTCGGGACCAAAGAGGAGCTTGGCGTCACTAACTATGCGTTGCGCGTAGGTGACCTGTTGGAGGAGGCTGTTCTTCAGCTTAATTTCAAAAAGATAGGAGTCGATATCGAGGCTTTCGAGCTGCTTTGAAAGATCTTCGTCAGAGCCTAAATTCCACAGAGCTTCGCCTAGCTGTCGAAAGCGCCAGCGGACTTCGTCGTCCCGTCGCCACTGAATTTCAAAAATCTTGCTTTCATCTCGGCACGATATACGCCAGTATAGATGGGGATCGATGCAGGAAAAATCAAGAAATTTTATTAGCTTATCCATTTTCTCTCAGCTCAACTAGCGGGGGAGGAAATCCACATCATCACAGGCGTCATCCTGCAAATCGTTTGCCAAGACCGAGACGAGGCTTTTTAATGAACTGGACCATAATTCTCCAGCCATACAAGTGGAAGCGGCAGGGTCTGAGGCTTGGCTGGAGATATGAAGGCCTTTGCTAGATTCCAGCTTGGAGATAATCTTGGTTTTCTTGTCTTTCAATGCTATATTTTCCAATGGTTTCGAGCATATTTGCCATGAGGGAGCCGAAACGTAAGCGCTCTCTGAGATAGTGATATCGGGTTGTCCGGTTTAGGGCTTGGCGTAAAACTACTAGCCTACAACATAGGGCAAAGCTCTTTGCAGACTTCTCATGCAAGCCACAAGCGAGCATGAGCGACTAAGAATGCGAAATGTAAGGTCCTTCGGGACCCCTCTCAGGCACGAGAGGCTGAGACTCTTTTGAGTCAAGGGAAGCTCCGACCATAGCTGCTTGGCAGTTTGGTTGGCAGAGGGTGTCACTAACTTATGGCCAATTTTCCGTTTGACCCTGTCTAAAGGTTTGGCAATAACTTGGGATACACACATTCTTTTTGGGTTTGGGGCCTTCGCATGCTGCAAAATGAAACCGTTCTTCGGACCTCGATCAGGACGTGCCTCCTTCTCTTGCTGCTACTTGGGGAGCCCGGCGGACAGTACATATTCGCTCAGGATGAGATTGAGATGGAAACTTCACCTCCACCTCCATCTCCTCCTTCATCAGCTCCGGCTGCGGGCACAGAGGGCAAAGCTGCTGATAAAGAGATGGCGCCTCCCAAGTTGCCAAAAACTCAAGAATTCACCTCAGCCGAGGTGCAGAAGGAGTGCCGCAAATACGAAGGCAAGTTCATCGCCTATTACGACAAGATATATAAGGTAGAAAAATGCAAGCGTCGTGAAGTCTTATCGACCGATGATCAGCCCAACCCGGTTCTCGCCCGTGCCAAGATCCAGTCGGTAGAAGGATTAACCGTCGCTACCTTGCCTGAAGGCAGCCCGATTGAAATCGAAAGATTCACTGGAAAGTTGAACTGCCTCCGGCTCGAGGGTCGCTACATACTCTCGCGAGGCGATGATATTTACTTCATAGAGAAGTGTAAAAAGCGAATGATCCCTGACTGGGATACCTATGCCGAGCATGCCCAAAAACGCGGCAAACGGGGGCTCGAAGTTTTCGAGCTGGCCGAGGCAGAATTTCACGCGATCAAAGCCGGCGAGCCAATTAAATCGGTATTGGACGAGGAGTATAAGAAGTTGCTTGCTGCGGATAAGGAGCCCGACATCATTCCCATCAATGAAGCCTGCAAGGGTCTGAATGGCAAATATGTCACCTACTATTCTCGCATTTATCGCATCGACGCCTGTAAGAAGCGACCTGTTGATTCTGAAGCCTTCGTCATGAAGAATAGCAATCTGAAAATGATCGAACTCAGCTCAGAGCAATGGGTTTCTCTACCAACCGGTAAAATTTACAAGCCCTGAGTCTGAGAGGAGGCTCGCTCCTCCTCTCGATTTTCTCACCTAGCCTTCCGGCATTACAGTCTAAATAGTCCCAAAATCGCATTGAATATTCACCAGGTGCTACTGGCGGCTTTGCCAATTGAGTCTTGTATCTAGCGGGAATGACGTCCTCTTTCCCAGTCGTCTCAAGTTATTGCTGCCGATGCCGATCGGGTGGTGGATCGGTTACAAGACGTTTTTGTTTGCTAGAGAAAAGAGGGGACCATGAAACATTTGGCGAGAGTGCACGTTTGGTGCACAGGGACAATTTTTGCCTTTTTCCTACTTCAGGGCTGTGGGATAGAGGAAAAATCCGCTAAGCAGAAAACCAAGGAAGAGGCGGCTAAAAGCGCTGATCTCTCAACTTTCGAAGCCGAAGCAGCTATGGATGCGGTCAAAGACAAGACTTCCAAAAGCGAGCCTTCGCTACCGAACAGCAGCAAAGCCCCCAGTTCCGGAGGAACTCCGGATGATGGAGACGATAAAGGCAAAAACCAGAATCCACCCCCAAAAGATGACAATGCCTCGCAAGGCGAGCATCCAGGTCAAAATCAGGACAATCCTTCTCAGCAAGATACGCCGCCGCCCGTAGATGACTACGAAGGCCGCGCCTATGTATTCATTGAGGCTAGCTGCTGGTGCTCGAAGAGTGACGATGTGTGCAGCATGCTCAACTGGTTCGAGATCTCCATCCTAGATAGAACCACCAAAAAAGAAATTTGGGGATCAGAGGGCCGTCGCGTTGTTATGCACAACGACTGCAGCTTTACCACCGTGCTCGGTAAAGAGTCGCCGCTGCCACGCGAGATTCTCGCGCGACCAGCCAATTCTATGCTTTTCAAACTCAAAAATGAGGCTGAAACCCAGATCGTACCTTTCTATGCTCCCTTCCACTTCGGACGGGTCGGCCTGCAAGGTAAGACCGGAGCTATGGGTTCTCAGGGAAACAAAGGCGACAAGGGGCCTAAAGGCGATAAAGGCGATGTCGGCTACCGTGGGGAGACAGGTCCAATGGGACCCGCCGGTCCAATGGGTCCTCAAGGTCTGAGGGGAGATAAAGGCGAAAAAGGCGATCGCGGGGAGACCGGTCCAATCGGAGCCACTGGTCCCATGGGTCCTCAGGGAATCAAGGGCGACAAAGGCGATAAGGGTGACAAGGGCGATCGCGGCGAAAAAGGCGAAAAAGGTGAGCAAGGCTCACAGGGTCTGCGTGGTGAAGTTGGACCAATTGGACCAAAAGGTGAGATCGGCCTGACGGGTCCTCAGGGTCCGCAAGGAGTTCGCGGTGAGATTGGTCCACAGGGACCGAAAGGTGACAAAGGTGATACGGGCCCAACAGGTCCCCAAGGTCCTCGCGGCGACACGGGTTTCCCGGGTGCCAAGGGTGACAAAGGCGATACAGGTCCTCAAGGACCAACCGGTCTCAAAGGAGACAAGGGTGATACGGGGCCTATGGGGCCGCAAGGACCTAAAGGCGACCAGGGTGATGTTGGCCCGCGCGGACCGCGCGGGGAGACAGGAGCCCAAGGTCCTGCAGGGCCGCAAGGTCCGGCCGGGACATAAGAGAAAGGATTTGGCGGGGGTTAGCTAGAGAAGCCCCCAGTCTATGATCCTGTGTGATCGAAGCTTTTGCCCTCGCATACCCATGCGAGGGCAATTTCATTGAGAGTTAGCGAGCTAGATCCTTGAGGGCGCCGGCCATCTCTCTATCCCAGAGAGAGTAACGTTCCCGCGCCCTATAGGCTTCAAAGTTCTGCCAGCATTTATTCGACTCTGTGGAATTGGGCAGCGAGCGTATACAAGCTTCATAGTAGACTTCTGGGTAGATCCAATAAAAGCTGGCTTGGAGTTTCTCACTTGTCTCGCCTCCCGTACGAAAGGCCATCGTCTTGTCCCCCTCGCCTTTGGCGGCGATTTCATCGACGAGGTTCAGCGCACGTAGATAGTCGACATAGCCATGCTTGGCAGCCACGCGCGATGCGCGCTCGCCTTCGCTAACGAGCTGCAGCAGCTTGACCTTCAACTCACCTGAGCTCCTATTCTTCTTTTTGACTTCGCGGGTCCAGGACTTAGCAGCTTGTCGCCAGGCTAGCAGCATTTCTTTTTGTTCGGGCGTGTATCCTCCAATCTCGGAGAGCTTTGAAACGAGCTCGAGAGTAATATGCGGATCATTACGAACCCGAATCGTCAAAGCCAGCATATGAGCAAGGGCACTTTCCCACACTTCGGGCTGATTATCTCTAACACTCTTCAGGCTTAAAACCTCTTCGTAGCCAAGAGTCGCCTCCCTCGAACGTCGCAGAATAGATAGATATTCCGAGCGTTCGGTATCGTTCAGCACCGGCGAGGCCTTAGGAAATGGCATGGAGAGAGATGTTTTTCGCGGCGTGGAGGCATGACAAGCGACGCAGGTTTGTACCAGGTGTCGGAGGAGGTAGCGCGCGTGATCGTAGTTCCCGTGAAGGTAGATTGATTCTATCTGTGCCCATTGAACGGACGGTTCAAGGGAGATATAGCGAAGCAGTGGTTCGCGCGACCGCTGGCTCATGATCGAGTCGATCGCGTGCGAACTCCGCTTGAGCGCGCGCAGCGAGACCAAGACCTTCTCGCGTTCTTCACGAGTGGCCTGATGAGGCGACATCATATAGAGGAGCAGATTAGAGATGTCTTTGGCTGCAGTTTCTAGCTTAGCCTTTGAAGGCGTTTTGGCGAAAACTTGCTGGTGAAAACCCAGGAGCCAGAGAAGAGCCTGGGCTGAAACGGCCAAGAATAGGTAGCGAAACATATGATTCTATCCTCGTCAACGCGGGCTCAGTCTTCAGATCTCCGAATTTTTCTCAAGTATCTCTTTGATGCGCCCATTCATAAAGGTTTTGGACATCCAAAAAACGTCAGCAAGCTGTGCGACTATATCTTTGGCGGCATCGAGTTGATTCAGTTCGCGACGAATCAGGTAGGCAGGGGTCAAGAGCTTGGCTGCAAACAGGTTAGATTGAATGTTGTTGATATATTGAGCATGCTCACCACCTTCGGCGGGAGCCATGATGCTTTCCTTTTGCAGGAAGTAATGGGCCATCGCCCGCGCAATCCTATAGCGGACGAAGGGGCGCATCTTCACATCAACTGGATACTCGATCATGAGCTTGCCCTGCTCAGGGCGCATAACAATGGGATTGCCTGAAGATTCTAGGTCCGTGTCCACTGCGCGTAGCTGAATTTCGGTATAGGATGCGACAATTTCCGGTAGATAAAGGGGAGCTTCATGGAAGGCTATCGTTTCGTGAATTTTCCGAACGACGCGATTGATCTCAGGCTCATTGATTTCGAACTGGCGTTTGAACTCAATCTCTTTTTCCCGAGACCAGTTGGCCGCATTGCGGCGATAGAATTCTTTCTTCGCGGCTTCGAGAATTTTTGGATCTGGGGAAAAGTCTCCATAGCCCGTGTATTCGAAGAAAGCTTCCCACTCGCTCATTTCGCCTGAGGCCACGTCGACGATCAGCCTTTCGTCGACCCCGAGATGCTTAGCTATGGATTTCATAGCCTGAATGGAGCGGATATTCTTCTTACCTTTTTTCCAATGGCTGCAATCCGCAGGATCGAACCCGAGAATCTGCCCAACGTCCTGGTCGATGACACGGATACCACCAAACTTGTGGTCCAGGACCTTCCGACAGAATTGGAAAAGGTTAGCGGAATGGGGATATTTGACTGCCGTGTCTTTCTTCATCCCGAAGGGAACCTCCCTGGGTATGACGTCCCATCTGAGCCGCTAGTGAGGACGCCTTCGGTCACTGCTTTGCTATTGCTGCCGCGCATCTTCTCGAAAGTGTAGCGCTCAGTAATGGCATAATTGGTTTTTCGACTATTTCACAGTGCTTTTCTTTTAACACTCTCTGTGGGGTCGGTCAATGTAGGTCTTGAGATAAGATCAAAGGATTTTTACATCTTCTGTTAACGTGACTTGGTGCTTCGACCCTTCCTCTAGGCAAAGCCTGCTCGCTGACAGTTTTTGGCTTTCCTCGCTAGACTAGGAGTAGGCCTTTCCCAGTCCAGGTTTCGGGATAGCCTACGTTCGGCTGCTTTTAGTGAGGGTCGCACTTTGTCTCTTTTGATTGGCATCGCCGGTATCATCTACAGCCTTTACTTCGCCATGACCCATCATTCGACGGGCTTCGATGGCTTCTATGATAAGGCTGCCCTAGTGCTCTTGCTCATGATGCCACCCAGTGTCATGTTGCTATCGCATACTCTCACCGACTTTTATGTTGGGCTCTCGATTCTCCTCAAAGCCCTCTTTCGCACCCAGGGGCGAAAGGAAAAAGAGGTGATCGAAGTGCTCACCGTTTCATCAGCTTTGGTCCGCTCGGAAGGTATAGGATCCTTGATGAAAGTACGAAATCAGGTAAAATACCCCTTTTTGCGCGACGGACTATCGCTCATACTCAATGATTTCAGTCCCGAGGAAATCAGGCATAATCTGCAAAATAAGATCAATGCCGAGCAAATGCGGATGTCCCTAGCCCGCAATCTCTTCGAAAACATCAGCAAGCTCAGCCCAGGTGTCGGGATGATTGGGACTCTCCTCGGTCTGATCTCGATGATGGCCAATCTCAAGAACCCCGATCAGATCGGTGCGGGTATGGCACTCGCGATGATCGGAACGCTCTATGGGCTCTTGCTCGGTACTCTTATCTACGGCCCATTTTCCGAGAAAATCTCGCTGGAGGCCGAACGCAATCTCCAAGTGGATCTCATGATCCTGGAAGGCGTACTTACGCTAAAGGGCAAAAAATCGAGTATCCACATGCGCGATATCATGAATACCTATTCCCAACGTAAAAGCAGCAATGCTCAAGGCCAAGGGGAAGCTGCGAAGAGGTCTTAAACATGTCTGATTCTTCGGGCGGTTCGGGCTTTACCCCTACCCGCATCAAGACCAAAAAAGATGAGGGTCTATGGATCTTCAGCTTCGCCGATCTAACTCTCATTCTGATGAGCTTCTTTGCGCTCATGCTTTCAATGTCCAAACCCGACAAGCAGCAGTTCGATAATGTCGTCACAAAGATCCAAGAAAATGCTCCGAACGCCTCGCCGTCCGGCCTCATGGCAGTTGCTGAAGATCTCGAGAAAATAATCAAAAAGCAAAATCTCCAGGACGACGCACTCGTGCGGATAGATGTCGATGGGCTGATGCTCGAGTTTAGCGACCGCCTCATCTTTGCGTCTGGCTCGGCTCAGCCTGGCGCTCAATTCATCGGAACTACCGAGAAAGTTCTGCGCGTTATCAGCGAGGCGCCCGAACACTACCGCATCACTATTGAAGGTCATACTGACGATGTGCCTCTGAAAAAGGTTCCCGGCTTTAAAAGCAACTGGGACCTCAGTGCGGCGCGCGGCATTGCGCTGCTGAATTTTCTCAAAGATAAAGGTATCTCGACTAGCCGTATGCGAGTTGTCGCAGCTGCTGATACACAGCCAAAAGTACAGACGAAAGGTAAGACTGGGGCTGAACTTGAAAAGGCCAGACGTGCCAATCGTCGCGTTGTGATCCGCCTCGAATGATTCTCTGCTTCATCCACCTAGGCTAAAACTCCTGATTCTGCTAAGACTTTTACATGATCCTCCCTGGCTGTCTCTTGACAGAAGCGCGAGAGCTCTTACTGTGTTATCTGAGAGGGTTGGCTAAGGATACGATCACTTGGGGTATTGAGTGTCTGTAGACTTAGACGCTCAATAGAAGTCGCTTCATTCGGGAGGCCAGTACTGGCAATGAGTGTGTACGCAATGGGAACTTCACATCAGAACCCCTTGGCTGGTCCGAAGAAGGACACAGAAAACGACACCGGTGTTGTTGTGAAGGAGCAGGTCCAAGCCCAGCGTCCGCCTCTCTATGGGGTCTATCTCCTCAACGACGACTTTACGCCGATGGATTTTGTGGTTCTGATTATAGAGAAGCACTTTAACAAAGATCACGCGGCCGCTACGGATATCATGTTAAAAGTCCATAACGAGGGACGCGGGCTCTGTGGTATATATCCCTATGAGATAGCCGAAACCAAAGTCACCCTAGTGATGGACGAAGCTCGGCAAAACGGACATCCCTTGCAGTGTATACTGGAACGCGCCTAGTCTGAGCTAGGAGCCAAGAGATACCAAGTAGCCTCCAGCCAGTAACAATTTTTTGGGTAGGGAATGGCTTAAGGCGTTGTTGCAGAAGAAGCCCAGCCAATCGATGAGAAAACGCTGTAGAGCTCTTTCAGCACCTTCTTAGAAAGTAGCCGGATTCCCAGGAGGAAAGTGTCATAAGCATGCTAAGCCCTGATTTGGAAATCAGCCTCAATCTTGCAGTTTCTGAAGCGACGCGACGTGGGCACCCCTATGTCACGGTAGAGCATATCCTATATGCTCTTTTGCATAATGCCACAGCTCGTGAAGCTATCGAAGCCTGCGGTGGAACCATCGAAAATGTTCGTCGCGACTTAGAAACTTTTTTTGAAGAACACATCGAAAACAATGCACTACGTCAGGGTCAGTTACCCCAACCGACGATAGGTTTTCAGCGCGTCATCCAACGAGCCGCTCAGCACGTGCAGTCGGCTGGTAAGGAAAAAATCCAGGGTGCAAATGTACTCGTTGCAATTTTTTCAGAAAAAGACTCTTTTGCAGTCTTCTATTTGGAAAAGGAAAAGATCACGCGTTTCGATATCATTCAATTTCTTGCCCATGGCATCACCAAAGAGCGTGAACGCGGTGATCAAGAGGAGGGCAACAGTACGCGCTTCCTTCCAGGCCAAACTGACGAAGAAAGTGAGACGTCTCCGAAAGACGCTCTCCTGAAATACACAGTCGATCTTTGCGAACGAGCAAGGCAGGGTAAAGTCGATCCTTTGATTGGGCGCGACCACTAGATGGAAAGGATCATGCAGATTCTTTGCCGTCGCCGCAAAAACAATCCTCTTTTCGTCGGTGATGCGGGTGTGGGTAAGACCGCGCTGGCTGAAGGACTGGCGTTGAAGGTGGTACAGAATGAAGTTCCTGAGGCACTGCAAGGCCTGCGGGTCTTCTCGCTCGACATGGGTTCACTCATCGCTGGATCGAAGTTTCGCGGTGACTTTGAGCAACGTCTGAAGGGCGTCATTCGCGGCCTCCAAAAGCAGCCTAAGCACGTGCTCTTTATCGATGAGATCCATACCATCATCGGCGCTGGTGCGGTCGGCGGTGGGGCACTGGATGCGTCGAACATCCTCAAACCAGCGCTCGCCTCAGGCGAAGTCCGCTGCATGGGATCGACGACTTTTAAGGAATATCGGACACATTTCGAGAACGACCATGCTCTGGCTCGACGATTCCAAAAGATCGATATCGAAGAACCGACGCGCGAGGATGCTCTAAAAATCCTCAAGGGCATCAAGCTGCAGTATGAAAAGCATCACAACGTCCACTATACGC
>JBGSTX010000032.1:0-2278 GCA_041736305.1 Oligoflexus sp.
TAAAGCTGCTTTTCCCATATCCCAGCAGAGTAACCTCGGCACCCGTCTCAGGCTTGAGTCTGCTAATTTGCATGTGGACGGGATGCATATAGTTCTCAAAACGCAAGAGAGCCAGATCGAATCGTGTCGATTCGGTATCGAAAGGCTGGTAATGGGGATTCACGAAGGTCTTCGAACTTGGCACAACTCTGCCGTCGATCTCAAGAAAGGCGCGAGCCCCATCTTCAAGACAGTGTGCAGCTGTTAGAAGCGTCGCAGCACTGATAAACTCCCCTGTACAGATGCCCAAATACCCACCTTTATCGTCTTTGAGAGTGATTTTCACGACAGCTGGAAACTCGCTCTCGCTTATACCCACACCTTCTACGATCTTTACGCGACTACCCGAGTCTCTATCTTGAATATGCGAGCAGGCGCTTAACGACAAAACAAAGCAATAGATTCCAAGCAGAAGAAAAGGTAGAGGCGTCGTGCACATCTTAATCCATCCATCCGATACTCATAGTTCAGCAGCAAATACTCAGGGACAATCAGCTGAGCCGAAACCTAGCAATTCTCTCTTCAACCCTAGCCGGCAGGCGGCGATCCGCAAAGAGAATACGCAGCTCATCCAAGCTAAGATAAGCATCATCACCTTCACCCTTCTGCATGACCTGCAGCAAGACCGGCCATTCGCCCTCCATCAGCATGCGATCCACGGACCGCTTAGAGGGTGCACGCTCTGCGTTTTGATCCATCATTATCTTAATTTCTTTAAGGCCAATCCCCAGTTCTTTCCCATCTGCAGTCGAGAACTCCTTAGCAAATGTCTTCAGGCGTTCATACTGCTCAGGATCAAAACTCCCGTTCTGATCAATAATCCTGGAGTTCACCCCACGCTTATCGAGTGGTCCCCCTCTCAGCTCCGGTATCTTCAATCCATCCATATAGGTCTTACCGATCTTCATGGGATCGAGGCCATTGGCTATAGCAGCTATGCCTACCGACAGGATTCGGACCTTAGTCTTATTAGCCCGAGATCCACCTGCCGCTTCTCCAATGAGCTCGGCTAGGCGCTGAACTGGCTCTACATCAGCCTGGATGTATGAGGTGGCAACAAGGGCCCGAATAAAAGGACAGGGGATGTTTTGCTTATTGGCTTCAGTCATCGCGATCTCCTGATTACAGTCAAAACACCCTAGCAAAATCAGTCAATCAAGTAAAGCTGGCGGGCAGATCCAGCAATAAAGAGCCAATGCACATTTTTCCAGTTGTGTTAGATCAACGGGAGAATCTTCTCTTCTCCCCTAACGTCGAAAGTGAGCTCTTAATGAAATCGCTGGTTCTCTACAGCCTTTTTTTAGCAGCCGTCTTTTTACCAGCCTGCGGTAAGAGCAAGTCCTCTAAAAAGCCCGAAGCTCAAATTTCTCGCTATTTTACTCACGGTGATCCAGAAGAACTCATAGCTGGTTCGACCCGTGTCGAGAAAAGCTTCCTCAATCTCGATAATCTCGATCAATTTCAGGATTTCCAACTTACTGGCGGCACCTCTTTTACCCAGCGTTCGCCGCGCCAAGAGTTCAGGAACTGGAAAGATATCGAAGAAGAAAACAGCACTGAGCTGCCTGACGACGCTACTTTTAATCAAGAAAGCCCGATCACCTGGCGCTTCGATAAGCGATCGAGCAATTCCTACGTTTTGCGAGAGACTCGCGTTACCCGACCACAGTTTCTATCGTTTAGGCTAGTAGAGGGTGAGCTTCAGCTAGATTCAATGAATGATATTCCTTTGAAGCTAAAGCACTACAGCGTGAAAAAAGACAAAAAAGCTTTCAGCTTCCTCTTCACGTTTGAGGATCCTGAGTTCGGCCAAACTCTGCTCGCTTTGACCTTCGCAGCTGTGTCTAAAGAGTTGAATGAGCTTGAGCGAATCGGTGACTTTTCTTTCCTCATAGATAACTTTGCCATTAAGTGGGCCGATCCTATCAGTATCGATGCGACTGGACCACTCTCAGAGGCGGAAAAAAGCACGATCCAACAAAGCCTAGCCTCTTGGTTTGGCCCAGCATCAGACTCTGCGCGGGAAGAAGTTAAGCTAAGTTTTAGCCCAATTTTTCCACCCTTCTCTGACCTAAACCATCACGGGATTACAATAGTCCCTTCGTTTCGCGCCGAAAGCGGCGACAACTTTTTCGTCGCGGGCGTGACCCTACCGGTTATCGACAACTCAAAGGGGACACTTATCGATAGTGATATTTTTATTTTCGCAGCAAATAATCGAACGCCTTACTCTGGTCAG
>JBGSTX010000044.1:0-17847 GCA_041736305.1 Oligoflexus sp.
TTTTAGATAACTGCCCTGGTCGGCATAGATGCCCCGTAGGAAGTTGGAAAATTCGCCTTTAGGACTGACACTGCGGGATATATTGTAGTAGTAGCCATCTTTCGATACCACCTGATAGACCTGCGATGCATCAACGCCAGGGCCGAATTCCTGGTCCGACCAAAGATTGCGCCAAGCTCCTGCCACATCATCAAGCTTCTCCGCTTCCAAACGATCCGGGGTCAAAGCCAGGAGTTCATTCACCAAGGGCTGCAATTGATTACGGACCTCAAGGTAGTTGTCGGTGCGATTAGTATTGGTTTTGGCGATGGACTGAATATCCCGCTTCAATTCTTCAATGCGGGATGCCTTTTCGGGCGAGCCCTGGGCAGCACTGACAGCGGATGCCCATAGAAGACCGGCGCCCAAAGCCATGCGAGTGAATAGCATCATAATAATTTCTCCTCGGTAAATTCTTGGGAAAAGACTTCGATTCACATCGTAGCTTTATCATGATCCGCAACTCCGCGGTAGCTAGCATATTTACCTAATCGAATTATGAAGTCATCGACTCGGCTTCAGCGAGAGATGATACTTAGGAAATTCTAAGGTGAGTCAGGAATCTGGAAAACAATCAAGGCAAAGAAGTTCGATCCCGCTACGCAAAGGATCAGATCCAGCGACGGCGCAAAAACATGACAGAGAATCTGAAGCCAAACTATTCGCGCTTTGTCGGCAAATTTGCTATCAGCAGCAGGGTCCAACTTCAGAGGTATAATGACCCCATTTTGATTGAGACCACCTGTAAACCACAGATAACACAGTTTCGGCTACTTTATATTGCGCCGGGACAACATCAGGGGCATCTCTTGCAGGGGAACGTTGTTGGGCTCAACCAATAATTGGGTGAGGCTTACTGGATTTTTAAGGACGGTGCACAGCCATACCGTAGTACGTGCCAACATCTGAGACTTGGCTGTTGATATAAGGGCCTTGCTGTCTCCCAGGTCGGAGATAATCTTTTGCTTTTCTTGCCTTGTAATGACGATAACCTGGTTCTTAAACTCCAGGAAATGGGTGCAGACATCGAGTTCGTTTGATCCAGCCACTTTATTTGCACCCAGAGGGGCCGCCGGCTACAATAGGCTAAAGCTTACATATTTAGCTAGGCAGCCCCATATGAAATTTTTTACGTTTCTTTTGCTTTTCGCTTTTGTTTGCGCCTGTTCCTCACCTAGCGATAAGAATACTTCGCTGCGGGCTGTGGTCGATGGTCCCTGGACTTCGGGCTGCATAGCGCTCTCGCCTCCCGACACCTTCGCCTCATACGAAATCAGACTCGAGCTTGCGCGGGCCAGCATTTACGATCGCCGCGAACGCTACTTCAAAGACTCGGCTTGCCAGGAGCAGCTAGGTGAGGTGCGCTTTCAAGGGACTTACGAACTGAGCGTGACGCCAACTGAATTTGTCTATCTCATCGATATCGAAATCGAAAAACTCAGTGCTTTGGCTTCTAATGAAGTCGGGCGGCAGACTTTTGAAAATCTGCGCTACTGCGGGGTCAGTGCGTGGACTACGGGCAAGGAAGAGGATATCGGTCTCAGTACGAGCTTACCCTGCCGATCGTTTGGTGCTGTTCCCTTCAAAAACTGGAATCTCTTGGCTATCAGACGCGGCCAGAGCCTGAGCTTCGGCGCGGATCTGAGCCCTGATAACCTGCGACCCGATCAGATCGAAGAGGAAGCACCCAATCGGAAGTTTGCTCCGGTCCGATTAAATATATTCGATCCGTTCACCGGCAAAAATAAAAGGAGAGATTGCTGCACGACGCCTTTCACTGGTGTAAGGTGAAGAGGGTTTCACCCTTCAGCTCGATAAAGGAGGATAGTCATGCAGCTTAAATCTCTAATAAAGTGGCTCGCCTGCTTGAGTATGCTCAGCACGCTCACGGCTTGTGGCCTGCAAGATATACCGAGAGCCCGCAACAGTGTCGATGCGGCCATGGCGGAAGTCACTAATCAGTACAAAAGACGGGCCGATCTTATTCCGAACTTAGTCAACGTGGTGAAGGGCTATGCCAAGCATGAGCAAGACACTCTGACGGCAGTGGTCGAAGCCAGGGCGAAAGCCACTCAGGCGACGATCGACCCGAGCAAGCTCGACCCACAAAAAATGCAGGAATTTATCAGTGCCCAGGGCAGCCTGAGTCAGGCTCTTGGACGTTTGATGGTAGTGGTCGAAAAATATCCTGATCTCAAAGCTGATCAGAGTTTCCGCGACCTTCAGGCCCAGTTGGAGGGGACCGAAAATCGGGTGACGATAGCGCGGCAGCGGGCTATCGCTTCTATCAACGACTTCAATAACCTCATTACGGTGCCACCGACTAGTTTTACCAACTCACTTATTTACCATCATGAAAAACTGCCCCAATGGTCAGTGAGCGATGCCGAGAAACAGCAGATAGAAGCAGCCCCTAAAGTTCAATTTTAAAGTAGGGAGCACTCCATGCCGCGAGCTCTTAGCTTGAGATGGTGTCTGGCTTTTTTAGTTTTCTTTCTCAGTTTAAAGGCCGCTCCCATCCTAGCGCTGACCCCTGTTCCTTCGCTCACTGGGCCGGTGGTCGATGCGGGTGGAATTATTTCAACTCAGACTCAAGGCTACCTTGATCAAGAACTGCGGGCTCTACGCGATTCTACGGGAACGCAGCTGGTTGTCCTTACTGTTCCTGAATTAGAGGGAGAGGATATCGCGCAGTTTTCCATTCGGGTGGTCGAGCAGTGGCAGTTGGGTGATGCCGAGAAAGATCGCGGAGTCCTCCTCTTGCTCGCTGTCAAAGAGCGAAAGCTGAGAATCGAAGTAGGGCAGGGGCTCGAGGGTGACCTGACCGATGCCTATTCGAAAAGAATCATCGACAAGCGGATCGTACCCCTCTTTCGGAATGGCGACTACGATGCCGGCATTATCTCTGGGGTGAATGCGATAGCCAGCATCACCGATCCAAATTTTAGCTTCGGAGGCGAGGCTGATGCTGGCGGTGGTGTTCCGATCCGTAAAGGGCCGACCGGACTTATCGGAATGTTGCTGCACTTTTTCCCTTTTCTCCTCTTTTTCGGCGTGATGATCCTCATGCATGTTATGCGAGGGGGTGGGCGTCATTCGGCTTACCGTCGAGGGTATATCGGTGGTTTGGGAGGTGGCTTCGGTGCTGGTGGTGGTTTCGGTGGTTTTGGTGGCGGCGGCAGCAGAGGCGGAGGCGGTTTCGGAGGCGGTGGCGGTGGATTCTCAGGTGGAGGAGCATCAGGCGAATGGTAAAAGATATTCCCAAGTGGTTGGCTACTTATTTGAATCTGGCTGGCGCCGGACGCATAGAAAAAGCAGTGGCACGAGCTGAGACCTCTACTAGCGGAGAAATCGTTCCGCTGCTGGTGCGACGCTCGACGTCGGTGGCCTTGGTTCCGCTCTCTACCGCTCTGTTTACGGCGCTGCTGGCCTTTGCTATCGAACATAGCCTCGGACTTCTCAGCAGCCCTCATCTTCTGCAGACCTGGCTATGGATTGCTGTGCTCTTGTGCGTGTCGATGCTCGGCTTTCTCCTCGGTCACTTGCCCTGGGTACAGCGGCTGCTTCTGCCTCACGGTGAACTAAAAAGCAGCGCTGAGCAAAGAGCCCTCCTTGAGTTCTACCAGGCTCGCCTCAATAAAACCGATGGCGGTACAGGCATCCTCCTCTTCGTATCTTTGCTCGAACACCAGGCTTTCGTCTTAGCCGATGAGGGTATCGCTAAGCACTGCCAACCGGCGGTCTTTGAAGGGGTGGTTAAAGCTCTTATTGAGGGTGCTAAGGCAAAAGATTTGGCGTCAGGATATGAAAAAGCGATAGCTCTTTGCACCGAAATCCTGACACCGTATTTCCCTCTTAAAACAGGGGATGTGAATGAACTTAAGGATTATTTGAGGATTAAGGAGTAAAACAGCGCTATGCAGATGCCGAGAGCGAGAGCAAAACCGTAGAGAAAAATCGATCGCTTATGGTTAGGCTCTAGCCTTTCAGTCCCTAACCTCAAAGCGGAAATGATATCCCGGGGATCAAGATCACGGTCTAAATGGGTCTTCGTAAAGCGCATGACGAACTTCCATTCTAAGTAGAAGCAGTTTCAGCCTCGAACCCCCTCATCCTTGAAGAAATTCTAAGGTCCGAGCTTAGACAACTTCCAGATATTCTTGAGAAGGGCCACTCAAGGGCCCCCAGATTTTTTACCATATTTTCGTCAGCAAATCACCCTAGAGCCGCGCCTTTCTCGCTAAGTGACTGAATAGACCGTGCTCCTGGCGGGAAATCAAAAGCGCGAGCGAGCTCCGACTCCATACCTTTTAGAATTTAAAATGCTCAAAACTTACTCAATCGTTTCAATCGGCGAACATTACTTGCGAAAAAGGAGTCGAGGAAAGTAAGTATTATTTTCTCTAGCAAATTTCACCCAAGTCCGAATTCTTTCGTGAGAGTTGGGAGAGATCTTCTAGAGGAGACCTGCAATGAAGACTTACATTAACGACAAGAATCTGATTTCGACTGCCTTATTTATAATATTGAGCGCTTGCTCCGACCAAACTCAGTTCATCGAGAGAACTGTAGGTTTCCAAGGTGAAGAATTCGAAAATGGCGAAGCTAGAGTCGCCGGGGACTCTTACTCGGGGGACGCAGTTGTAGAAGCTAGCACTGAAGCTACTAGCGAGCTGCCTTCGGACCTTGGTACGGAAGCGACTGTTGAAGATGATAAAGGGGCTTCCGGTGGATCGACAGTTGGGGATATACCGAATCAAAATGCCGGGCAGAACCAAAATCCGGTAGTTATGAAGCCGAATACCAATACGGGACTTTTCAGCCTTTGTGCTGATATGCCTAAAAATGCAATTGTCGCTCAGGTTTATCCTTTGCAGGTTAACACCAATAACTTGCCAGATTTTGCTAGTCTAACTCCGGTCGGTGAGGATATCTGCCTCGAGCAACTCAACATTAGCAAGCGGGCTTTTACTGAGGGTTTTCCTGAAGTTGAGCAGTTGATCGAGTGGTTCGGCCTCGATATTAATTTCAAGGTCGAAGTCCCTGCCTCTGGCACCTATACTTTTACCTTAAGTTCGGATGACGGGAGTCTGCTCTTCATCGACAATAATTCGGTGATCAATAATGATGGTCTGCACGAAGTGAAGGAAAAATCGGCGGCAGTCTATCTTACCAAGGGCTCTCACACGGTCCACATCAAGTACTTCCAAGGACCTCGCTACCACATAGCCTTGGAACTCTTCTGGAAGGTGCCGGGAGCTGCTAGTCGGAGCTATATCCCTACTGCCCTTATGAGTCGTCCCTAATCGCTTTTTCGTACAGTAAATAAAAAGAAGGCTGAGAACTTGGTGTCTCAGCCTTCTTTGCGTTGGATCAGAAGTTTTGTGTTACGCGGAGATAGTACTCCCTGCCTTGGATATCGTAGATGCTGCTGTTGACATCACCCATTGCCGTATCATCGATGCCGCCCTGCTTGTTAAGTAGGTTCACAACACCGAAGGCGATATCGCCATTCCACGTACCCTTGTAGCGCGTCTGCAGGTCGTAACGTGTAAACTGAGGCAAGCGCTGGGTATCGTCGGCTTGCTTGCCGTGAGTGCCCACCGTGTTGGCGACGAGCGCGATACCGTACTGATCGCGGAAACCGAGGTCTAGAGAGTGATTGAACTTCCACTTGTAGACACCGTTGCGGCCGAGGTCGTTCTTTTCGGGACGACCAGCGGGCTGAGTCTTGTTTTCGAGGTACCAGGTTCCTAGTCCCTGATAAGCTAGCAGGTAGTCACCCATACGATAGCCGTAGTCAAGACCTGCATCGATACCGGCTATGGTGGACTTGGAAAGATTTTGAATCGGTAGGTCGATGTATTCGATTGTATTGTTGTTTGCAGCTGAGCGAACCACAGCAGGATCCTCTTCGTCGACCAGGTCCTGCAATTCGCGGTAGTCGATAATATCCCGCGACTTAATCTTCCAGTAATCGGCCGTTATCGTCAGGGCCTCGACGGGTGCAGCGACGAAACCGAAGGCAAGGATTTCAGACTTTTCGGGATCCAGATTCTCATTGCTGGTTCGGACATTTTTTATGGCTTTATTGGCTTCAGGATTGTTGGGGCAGTCGTCCCTCGATATCTCGGGAACCTGATTCTTACAGTAAACATAGTCGACCACCGGATTGAAGGAAACACCGCTGGCCCCGTACATGTTCCTGAGCGAAGGAGCCTTGAACGCGGTACCTGCCGAGCCACGTAGCTTCAGTTCCTGCAGCGGTGAATAAGAAAGACTCAGCTGAGGATTGAAGGTCGAACCAGAATCTGAATACTGATCAAAGCGAGCCGCTAAGCCTGCCTCAACTTTAGGAAGCGGCACCAGATTCGCTTCGGCGAAGAGCGACATGACTTCTCTATCACCTTTGCCAGGCGAGCCCGCAACATTAAGCAGCTGCTGCTCGCTCGAAGGGGTGTCCCACTCTACATCGAAAGATTCATTCTGCACCGAGGCACCGATAGCCACTCCGATAGCTTGCTCGTTTAAAGTACCGATCTGACCCGAAGTCTGTAACTCTAGGCCCGCAGTATTGGATTTCTCCAGATAATGCGAAGAGACGAGGAGGGTGTTTCGCAGAGTCGCAATGTCGAGATTAGGATCCCATGGAATCAGACGACCTTCATTCAACGCTGCATTGGTTTCGGCTATGCGCAACTTAGGAAATGAGTTCGAGGACGTCGCCGTCCCGGAAGCGTTAGCGGAGACTTTCCAGTCCCAACCATTGCCGAAGTCTCCTTCGAGACCCGTAGTAACGCCGACGAGATTGGCTTCTTTTTCAGTGACCGAATTGCCGAAGGTCGCAAAGCGCAGATTTAGGCCAATTCCATCGGCGGGTCGGTTGCCGTTGAAGCCTGGGAAGAGAGCACGAAAACGGGCTTCGTCCATGCCGTCGACTACGGCTTTATCGATCCTCGCGTTAAGGTCGCGATTGAGAGTGCCTTCGGGCCGCAGCTGACTCTTGGTCTTCTGATGTGAAGCGATGAGTTTGGCCGTGAAGATCTTATTGTTCGGCAAGTCGAGCGAGAAATTATAGAGGCCCGATAGACGATCGTAGGAAGGAAGGAGACTGTTGAAGTTGTTATAGTTGAAATCACAGCCGGGGGCCTGGTTGACCTGACCATTGCTTTCAGAATAATTCGGACAGCCTGCCGCAGCGAAGGTCTGCGCGACGCCACCGACAGTCCCGGAATAGGTACCAGGGTAGCCGGTTAGTGAGTTTCTATCGCGAGCAAAATCGCGGTCTTTTGCGATCAGCTGGGCTTGGTGCGTGTAATTGAAAACCAGAACTGAGCTCGTGTTGTCCGTCGTGAAACCAGTCGTCGCGCTTATGGACTGCGAATCACCCCCCGGCTTAGTCGGTTTTTTGACCTGAACTTGGACCTGGGTGCCTGAGTAGTTCTTCTTGGTGATGATATTGATCACCCCGCCAACTGCGTCGGCTCCGTAGACAGCGGATGCGCTTTGACGCAAAATGTCTATTTTCTCAATAGCCGCGATGGGAATCGAGTTGAGGTCTACCGCTGCCAGTTCGGGATGCTTCGGTAGGCGCACGCCGTCGATAAGTACCAGGGTTCGGTCCGCTCCCAAGCCCTTCAAACTCACTGTGGCAACACCACCAGCAACCGAAGCCCCACCGCCATTGAAGGAAGCCGTTGAGCCCGAAAAGTTCTGCAGGAGATCGCGTACCGTTGAAGAACCGGTCTTCTCGATCTGCTCTTTGCCGATGACCGTCACCGGGTTGGTGCCTTCCGCATCGATTTTCTTAATCCTGGAACCCGTGACTTGAATGCGTTCTGGCTTTTTGTCCGCATTCTGGGCCCAGAGAGTTGGTGTCATGAGGCCGAGACTAATAAAAGAGATAAAAAAGTTATTCTGCTTCAGCTTTTGCATGTGCCCTCTAATAATAACTGCTTAGGAGCCATGCGTCACGGCTTGGACGTCTGGACGAGCTCCCACGCAAAGTCTAGTGACATTTATACGTGGGGGAATGGTGCGGTCAAGGTTTTGCTGAAGCTAAAGCTTTTCGCTTTTCGCTTTTGATAGCGAAGCTCCCAACAACTTCATGCCTTCACGCATGCTTATGCGAGGACGATAGCCTAATTCTTCCTGGGCTGCCCGCGTCTTATACCAGTGTGAAGTGCCAAGCTGCAGAGCGGTAAAGCGGGTCAGAGGAGGCTCCCCGCGCAAACGCAGCCAGGTGTAGATATACTCAAAAAAGCCAGCTAGACGCAGTGCCAACCCGAGCGAAATGTGACGCGAGACAGGCGGAACGGCGGCGGCTTCAAGCATGCCATTGATGATGTCATCGATGGGCCAAGGCTCGGCATTAGTGATAAAGTAGGGTTTACCAGCTATGGGCGCGCCAGGCTTTAGTCTTTCTAAGGCGCAGAGGTGAGCGATTACCGCGTTGTCGATGTAGACGGCATCGACCCTCTTTTGACCCCCACCAACGAATCTCAGACGGCCTTTGCGGGCCCGTTGTAGGAGACGTGGGAGCAGATGCTGGTCGCCTGGTCCCCAGATAAGATGAGGGCGTAGCGACACTGTTGCAAGCTCTGGCCCGTTAGCGGCGAGTACGGATTGTTCGGCCAAAGCTTTCGTTGCCGGATAAGCCGCGAGAAAAGATTGAGGATAGGGGGCTGATTCGTCGATACCATCCTGGTCAGTTCCATCGAAAGTGACCGAAGGCGAACTTGTATAGATCAGACGGTCTATCCCTAGTTCGCGACAGGCTCGGATGACATTTTCCGTACCGACGACATTGACGCGATGATAGGAATCAAAGGAACCCCAAACTCCGGCCTTGGCAGCGACGTGAAACACGACCTGGCAGTTCTCGCAAGCGCGGCGGACAGCTTCATAGTCGGCAAGATCCCCCTGGAAACAGCGGACACCCAGCTTTTCCACATCGGGGTAAGCGTTTCTATTCAGAGTCTGTACCGAATAGCCACGCCGCAGCAGTTGGACTATGAGTGCCTTGCCAAGGAAGCCGCCGCCACCGGTGACGAGGATGCGCTCGCTCTCCCGCTCCTTTTCTCTTTCTGCCATTGTGCCTCCGCCCATGGTTTGAGTTTTTCTCTGAAAATTTTTG
The DNA here is from genome assembly GCA_041736305.1 of Oligoflexus sp. Classification (GTDB taxonomy): domain Bacteria; phylum Bdellovibrionota_B; class Oligoflexia; order Oligoflexales; family Oligoflexaceae; genus Oligoflexus. Next base: position 9,176 of record JBGSTX010000044.1, read on the forward strand.
CGTTGTGCCGGATGTCCACCGGAAATGGACTGTGCAGATGCAAGTAAAAGTACTCGATGCCGGCCGTGTGGGGGAATGAAAGAGCGCGTTCCCGCAGCTCCGCAAAGAGTCGTTTTTGAGCTTCGGGGCTTAGATTATTATTTTTAAGTTCGACGCAGATGGCTGGTGTTTGCAGAGGCGCCTCGCCGATTCCAACTAAAGCTGTTCTGGCCACGGAGGGATGCTGATTGAAAATCGCTTCGCAGTTGATCGTGAACAATTCCGCGCTGGGAGTGATGACACGCTGAGATTTTCGGCCGCAGAACCACAGTCGCCCCGCTGCATCCCGATAGCCAAGGTCGCCCATGCGATGATAGAAGCTAAATTCTTCGCCTGCTGGCGCCATAATCTTAGCTAAGCGATTCGCATCTTCCCTTTGGTCGTAGCGTCGCGTAACCTGCGGTCCGGCGACGATAATCTCGCCAATCTCGCCAGGTGAAAGTAAGTCGCTCGCCTGGAGTTCTCGGATGGGCTCGTCGGAGATACGAATGATTTTCACATCTGTTGCGGAGGCAGGGAAACCAACGCAAATTCCACCACCGGCATCTGTCACAAAGCGAGTCTCCCCGAGTAGCATGCGACTTTCGGCTAGTGCTACCGGCAAAGATTCGGTTGCACCGTAGGGAGTGAAAAAATCGCATCGCGGATCGAGTAGAGCCCTAAATCCCTCGATCGTCGCGGCCGGCACCGGCGCCCCCGCGGCGATAACGCGTCTCAACGAGGGAAAATGCCAGCGCTGAGCGGCACCGTAGCTAGCGACACGTCGGATCAAAGCCGGCGAACCGAACATGTTGTTCACACCGAAAGTCTCTATAGCTTCGCGGATTTTCTCCGGATCGACCTCGCCTGGGCGAGTGAAATCCATTTCTGGTACCACCGCGCTCATCCCGAGGGCAGGAGCGAAAAGAGCAAAAAGCGGAAAAGTACAGAGATCGATTTCACCCTGTTTTATCTGCAGCGCCGCAGCCAAGAGATCGATCTGCGCGCGGAAGTTGCCGTGGGTATAGAGGGCGGCTTTAGGAGCACCCGTGCTGCCAGAAGTGAAAAGCACTGCAGCTGTTTCATCGGGTGAGGCCAAAGGAAGCTCGGGAGCGCTCGGACGCCCTCCTGCTTCCCAAAGATCTTGGTAATTGATAGAGCCGAAAACCCGGCCAAAAATCTGAGCTGCACGACTGCTGCCACCGATCACGACCCGTTTTTTCCAAAGGCCGTGACGCCCTTTCCAACGAAAGAGAACGCGGGCCAGATGGGCGAGTGGAATGCCCATGAAAGCTTCAGCCTGCGCTTCCGTAAGGCAACGCTTTATCGGTTTGACGCCAAGTCCCGGATCGATGAGGACAGGTATAGCCTTAGCTTTGAAAAGGGCGAAAGTGAGTATGAAAAACTCCAGCGACGGCTTCACCATAAAGGCCGTTCGCATCCCTTCGCCTATACCGTGCATAAGCAGACCGCGAGCGATGCGATTCGCAGAAGCCTCGAGTTGCGCATAGGTGAGCTGGCTATAGCAAGCTCGTCCGCTGCCATCTCGCGCATGAGGAAAGGCCACCGCCATCTGATAGGGATGGGATTTCGCCTGCTCGCTCAGGGTCTCAGCAATGTTAGCGTCGATCATATAAATCCTCTCCTATAGACAGAAAAAGCCGACTATCGAGGAATAAGATCAAAGCCCTAATGAAGTGAGGTCGGGGCAACGAGAGGATGCCTTTCCAAGAAGTCCTGGATCAGATGCGTAGCTTCTTCGCCAAGGTCCTCGAGCACATAGTGCCCGGCGTCGGGAAAACTATGAACTTCAGCCTCAGGCCACCGTCGCCGCCACTCAGCTAAGAAATGCTTGTCGAAGACAAAGTCGCGTTCGCCCCAGATGATCTGCAAGGGTATTCCGTCGAGGCGGCGCAAATTTTGTTCGACAAATTGCAACATGGGCCACGATGGGTCGCCAGGGTTAAGAGGTATATCCTGGACAAAGCGATGAACGGCTCGGCGGTTTTCCCAGTTGTTATAGGGAGCGCGGTAAGCCTTCCTTAGCGGAGCCGGTAAAGGCCGTCTTTGACAGCAGACGAAACTGGCAGCCAAAGCAAAAGCGTTAAAACCTCGGATGAGGAGCGAACCGAGGGTCGCACTGCGACTGAGAGCTAAAGCTAGAGGAAAAGGCTTGCTAGCGGGCAGACCAAATCCGGCTGAATTCATCAGCACTATGCGTCGGATCAGCTTCGGATTGCGACAGGCAAAAGCCAGACCTATCATGCCCCCCCAATCGTGAAGGACCAGGGTAATATCTTTGAGGCCGAGGGACTGGACCAGCTGCTCGATATCCTCTACGCGCTGCTCGAGCCTGTAGGAATAATCTTCATCTTTAGGCTTGGCAGAGTATCCACAGCCGATATGATCCGGAACCACGAGACGATACTTATCGCGCAGAGATCCAACCAGACGGCGAAAATAGAAAGACCAAGTCGGGTTGCCGTGAAGAGCGAGCAGTGTCTCACCCTTGCCCTCATCGAGGTAATGCATCTGCTGACCACTGACCTCAGCGTAGTGACCTTGAAAAGGATAAAATTCCTGCAATCGAGCTGCGTCTACCATTCGAGCCCCAACATCAAGCAATTGAGACCGCTGCCTATGCCCAGCCAGCCTACTTGGTCCTTAGCTTTCAGAAAGCCCTTTTCGTCAGCAATGGCCGCCGTAAGGGGGAGCGATACAGTGCCCATATTTCCGAGTAAGGGAAAAGTTGCATAGTCCTTAGATTCGTGGATTCCCAGGGCATTCAAAACTGTCTTACGGTGCGTGAAGCCCACCTGGTGCGAAATCGTTTTATCGACGCATTCGTGCAACCAGCCTAGTTCGCTCAGCATAGCTTGCCAGGTTTTAATACCTAGGGTCACCCCGTGCCGCATCACGTTAATGGCATCTGTGATCATAAACTGCTCAAAGACGGCATGTCGCAAACGCTGAAGGCCCCAGCGACACAGATCGTGCTGGCTATTGTCATTGCGAATAGCCCCACCTAAAAGTCGGTGTGCCTGACCCAAATCGGGATAGCGGCTCAGGATTACAGCTACCGCTCCTGAACCTCCCGTGAAGGTAGCTATGCTGTCTTTGAAGTGCTGCAAATCTCGATGTTGGAGGAGTAATTGCAGGGCATCCTCGTTGACTTCGCGCGAGCTTTCACACGAGAGGACCATCCCTATATCGGCCTGCCCCAGCTCGATGCGATTGGCGATTTCAATCATACCGTTCAAAACACCTAAGCAGGCGTTACTGAGGTCAAAAACCGTCGCTTTTTGCTGCAGGCCCAGCTCAGCCGCAATGCGACAAGCCGTAGCAGGTTCATAAAAGTCGCGGCAAACGCCGGTGTAAATAAGGGCATCGACTGCGCCGCCATCAATTCCCAGCTTTTGCAGAGCTTTTCTACCGGCGGCGATTGCTCCATCAGAAACTTTGAATTCCGTGGGCCACCAGCGGCGCTCCTTGATTCCGGTCAAACTTTCAAGCTGACCTATGGGAATACGTAAAGCTTTGTAGACTGGCAGCAACTCTTCTTCGAGCGCTCGCGTTGAAACCACTTCCTGAGGAAGCTCGTAGCCCAGCGCGTTGACAAAAACCTTTTGGTATCGCATTGACAACCTAGAGAAGTTGGCTACATAACGTTATGACACTGCTTGGCGGGCTGGAAAGTAAGAACTCTCGGCAAGACCAGGCGCACCTCGCCACGGATACTAGCAAGAGCTTCTGGCGACTGGCTAGTCAAAAAAGGTCTAAGCTACGTCGCTATGAACAAGTTTTTAAGTATATGTACGTATGAATGATCTGCTTCGAAAAAGGCATGGTAAAAAATAAGCGTGCTTGAGAAAAAGCATCGCCAGCCGCGCGAAATCATCATATTAAATTCTCTTTGCTCTCGACGGTCTGCCGTAGCAGAAGCTGTTTCAAGAATGGGAGATCAGGCGCGAGGAAGAAAAAGACCGGAGCTGAAGCCTCGGCCCTTAACTATTCTTCCTCTGCGGAACGCTGAAGCTTCCTCTTGTTGAAACAGCTTTTTCTTAGATGCTAACCAGACGGCAAAGACAGCGTGATGCTGATGCACGGCTCTGCAGAGGATCTTTCGATGTTACATCAGGTGGCTACTTCCGCGGCATTGTCCGCCATCCATAAAGACCTCGAGCTCACGCTCGAAGATGGTCGACCTATTCGCGTGCCCGGGTTGAGTCTCGGCGATTTTGGTGATCGGCGCTTTCTTGCGGATCATCAGCTTTCTTATCCCTACATGGCCGGAGCCATGGCGCACGGTATATCGAGCGTCGAGTTGGTAGTCGCTATGGCCCGTACAGGTATGCTCGCGGCCTATGGGGCTGCAGGGTTAGGGATCGAACGCATCAGCAGCGATCTCGACGAACTCCTGAGCCGCTGCGGCGAGCGGACCTTCGCGGTGAATTTCATCCATCAGCCGCAAGAGCCCCGGCAAGAGGAAGCTCTCGTCGAACTGCTGCTCAAGAAGAAAATTGTCCGCATCGAAGCTTCTGCTTTTATGAAGCTCACCAAACATCTCGTGCGCTATCGGGTCAAAGGTCTGCATCGCGGCCCCGACGGCAAGGTTGTGGCGCAGCAGCAGATCATTGGCAAAGTTTCGCGCCTCGAGGTAGCTAAGCATTTCTGGTCGCCGCCGCCGACTGTTCTTCTCGATGAACTCCTGAGCGAAGGACATATTACGCCGGAAGAGCGCGAGCTGGCCGCTTCGATACCAATGGCTGTAGACCTTACGATCGAAGCTGATTCGGGGGGGCACACCGACAATCGTCCACTCGTCACTCTCATGCCGCAGATGCTGGCTCTCAAGCAAGAACTCCAGCAGCGCTTCGCATACAGCTCCGAATTGCGATTGGGTGCAGCCGGCGGCATCTCTACCCCACACGCTGCGCTCGCTGCCTTTGCCATGGGAGCTGCCTACATCGTCACGGGAACGATCAATCAGTCTTGCTGCGAGGCGGGAACCAGCGAAGCGGTTCGACAGATGCTGGCGAGCACCGAACAGGGCGACATTACTATGGCGCCGGCGGCAGATATGTTTGAAATGGGCGTGAAAGTCCAGGTCCTAAAACGCGGCACCATGTTTGCGATGCGGGCACAAAAGCTCTACGAAATCTATCGGCAGTATCCGAGTCTCGATGCCATTCCAGCGAAAGAGCGTGCGCTGCTCGAGGAAGTTTATTTTCGCCAACCGCTAGAAACTGCCTGGCAGGAAACGGTCGCCTACTTCAACCGACGCGATCCCGCGCAGATCACGAGGGCAGAAGCTCAGCCTAAACATCAGATGGCGCTCCTGTTTAGATCTTATCTAGGGCAGGCTTCTCACTGGGCCACGCGCGGGGTGGCTGAGCGGAAAATCGATTATCAGGTCTGGTGCGGTCCGGCGATGCCGGCTTTCAATGACTGGGCGCGCGGAAGCTTCATGGAAGCGGTCGGCGAGCGACGCGTCGCCCTGGTCGCACTTAATTTGCTTTACGGCGCAGCCGTGCTTCATCGCGTGCATGCCGCGACGCTGCAGGGACTTCAGGTCAAAGGCCGCGAGGAACTTCTCCAGCCAAGAACAGGTCAAGAGCTGCAGCGTTTGCTGCAGGAAGGAGGGCAGCGATGACAGAACTGAGTCCCGATGAGAAGGCCAAGGAGCTTTCTCGCTTCGACGGTAGTGCGGCTATAGCTGTCATCGGTATCGGCTGTCTTTTTCCTGAAAGCTCTGATCGCGAGGAGTACTGGAATCTCATCCAAAAAGGTAGCGATGCGATTGTGCCCATCCCTCTCACGCATTGGAGCCCTGATGATTACTACGACGCCAACCCTAAGCTCGCTGACCATACTTACGCGCGCACGGGCGGTTTTTTAAAGCCTTATGCCTTCGATCCGCTAGCCTTTGGTCTGGCACCTCATTCACTTGAGGCCACTGATACAACGCAGTTGCTGGGCATGGTGGCAGCGCACCAGGCTCTAGTTGATGCGGGTTACGGACCCGAACGGAGCTTCGACCGAGATCGCGTTTCCTGCATTTTAGGTGTCACGGGCACGCTCGAACTGGTGATTCCCCTCGGCGCTCGACTCGGGCATCCGATCTGGAAGAAGGCGCTCCATGAAGCAGGAGTTCCCGAGGACGTCGCGGCTCAGGTCATGGCAGAAATCGCCGATGCCTACGTTCCCTGGCAGGAAAACTCCTTCCCAGGTCTCTTGGGCAACGTCGTCGCGGGTCGCATTGCCAATCGACTCGATCTAGGCGGCACCAACAGCGTGGTCGACGCCGCCTGCGCTAGCTCACTTGCGGCGCTGCATATGGCCATGATGGAACTCCAGGCAGGCAAGACGGATCTGGTCATCTCAGGTGGGATGGATACTTTTAATTCGATCTTCATGTATATGTGCTTCAGCAAAACGCCGGCTCTTTCACCGAGTGGCCAGGCGCGACCTTTCGATGCCGCAGGAGATGGGACTATTCTGGGCGAGGGCCTAGGTGCCGTCATTCTCAAACGGCTCGATGATGCTGTGCGCGACGGCGACCGCATCTATGGTGTCATCCGGGGAATGGGGACTGCCAGTGATGGCAAGGGTCAAGCTATCTATGCGCCGAGCGCGCGTGGGCAGATTAAGACGCTAGAGAGAGCCTACACGGCCGCTGGCGTATCGCCTCGCAGCGTGGGATTGGTCGAGGCCCACGGCACAGGTACCAAAGTAGGCGACGGCGTCGAGTTAGAAGCCTTGAATAGAGTCTATCGAGCTGTCGAGGGTGCAGGCGCCTGGTGCCATCTCGGTTCGGTGAAGTCTCAGATTGGCCACACTAAAGCTGCGGCAGGGGCTGCGGGTCTTATCAAAGCCCTGCTGGCGCTGCATCATAAGGTTTTGCCGCCCAGCATCAAAGTGCGAGCTCCGCATCCCGAACTCGAAGCTTCGCCTTTTATTTTAAATGATGCGGCGCGACCTTGGGTAAGCGGCGGTCAGCCACGACGTGCAGCTGTCAGCGCGTTTGGTTTCGGTGGTAGCAATTATCACTGCGTACTTGAAGAATACTCAGCTGATAAAACCGAGGCGGTCTGGGACCCTGAACTTTATCTAGCTGCTTTTTCAGCTGACGATCAGATGCACCTAGCAGCTAAGTTGCACGAAGCACAAAACGAGTTGCTGCAGGGGCTCGACCCAAGACGACTCTGCCGCAGCTGGCGCGACGAGTTTCGATCTAATCAACCCTGGCGCATACTCTGTTGGGCACGGGGTCAGGCGGAACTTGCTACCCGACTCGTGAAAATGGTCGAAGGCCTGCAAAAAGGTCGGGAAGCCCTAGGGCCAGGGATACTGCTGCACGGCGATTCGCCGGCCGCAGCTGTACCCGCGCTGGGACTTATCTTCGCAGGTCAAGGATCTCAGGCACCAGGTATGCTGCGCGAGTTGGCCTGCAATTTCCCTGAATTTTTAGAAAGCCTGGAAAAGAGCGAAGCTTTGCTTCGCGAACGAGGCGGACCTTCGCTCGTCGATATTATTTACCCTCCACAAGCTTTTACTGCGGAAGCGAAGGCGCTGCAAACTAAGGCCCTCACTGACACGCGTTATGCACAGCTTGCGTTGGCTGCGCTTGGTATAGCTTGCGTTAAGGTTCTGGGGCGTTTCGGGATCGAGGCTGCTGCTGCTGGGGGACACTCCTTCGGTGAGCTGCTTGCCCTTTACGCTGCTGGCGTCTTGAGCGAAGACGCTACGCTCCTGGCTGCCTATGAACGCGGTCGGGCGATGAGCGAATATGGGCAAAGCGGAGGAGGCCTCCTCGCTGTCATGGCTTCTCACGATATGGTAGCAAGCTGGCTACAAGAATCGCAGCTGGAGCTCAGCATCGCTAATGTGAATGCGCCTGAGCAAATCGTGTTAGGCGGCAAGCTAGAAGAATTGGACAAGGCTCAGATCGCGCTTAAATCCCAGCGCATCGGGAGCAAGAAGCTTGAAGTCAGCGGTGCCTTTCATACTGCGCTGATGGCGCCAGCTCTTACGCCCTTTGCCGAACGACTCAGCTCGATAGATATCAGCCCGGCAGAGTTGCCCGTTTTCGCGAATAGTACTGCTCAGCCCTATCCTGACGATCCTGAGGAAGTCAGACGTATTCTCGCCGAGCAGTTGGTGAGTCCGGTTCGCTTCATGGAAATGCTAGAAAATATGCGGGCGGCGGGCGCTGACACTTTCGTTGAGATCGGTCCCCACCGCAAGCTCGCCGGCATCATGAAAGCTAGTCTCGGTGGATCTAGCGAAGTGTTCAGCCTTGATAGTGAGTCTGGCGATTCGATGCTAGGTCTGGGCAAACTGCTTTTGAGTCTAGCAGCTCAAGGCTATCCGGTCCTCTGGTCCGCATGGGACCCTGGTGAGCTGGCTGAGCGTGGGACAGCATCGAAGCCGCGCTTTCACGTTATGCTGACGGGCGCCAATTATCGAACTCCCGCTGCTAAGAAAACCCCGATGACTCTGAGTCGAGAAGCAGTAGGCAAGCCTTTGCCTACCTCTGCAGGATCGCAGCTTAGCGGATCGCAGCTTAGCGGATCGCAGCTTAGCGGATCGCAGCTTAGCGGATCGCAGCTTAGCGGATCGCAGCTTAGCGGATCGCAGCTTAGCGGATCGCA
>JBGSTX010000080.1:0-10775 GCA_041736305.1 Oligoflexus sp.
GTGGCCTTTTTGCGGCTTCTTTTTTCTTTCGTATCAATATCTTATATCCTTAAACTCTACTCACCCTGGGTTTTTGCCTGGATTCAGCCCAGACAGGATCTAAGTTATAGAATAGCATGGTTTAAGAAGTGAAGAGTAGAGTATGAGACTTTAAACCATTTTAAAGCATAGTTTAGTGTGGATTCAGCAAGTCAGACTCATTAAGCTATGTCGTAGGATGATTTAAAGAAGAGAGTGGACTCGATTCTTTGACGCATCTAATCCACCTGGCTGACCATAGACCTAAAGAAGCGTTTCGAGCCTAAAGCAGCTGGTGGTGGCGAGACATCGTCACCACCTCATCCGTAAGTTCGGACCACCCGCCAAATTAGATGACAAATATCTAATATTAATACAAAAATCAGCCATTAAGCCTTCTAATCAATCCGCCGATAGGGTTTCCAGACAGGAAGGAGTCCCTCATGTCGGCTTTAAAGTTAGATTCAGCAGAAAAGGTAGCCATTCTTCTCCTAGCCCTAGGGGAAGACATAGCTGCCGAAGTATTTCAAAACCTGCATCCTATAGAGGTAAGACGTATAGGTGCTGCCATGAGTCATCTCGGGCGCATCGAACAGACGACGATTGATATAGTTATCCACGAGTTCTTAGGACTCCTGAACACCAAGAGTTCCACTCTTGGGACCAATGGCATCGACTTCGCTCAGCGCGCTATTAAGTTAGCGTTCAAAGGCGAGAACGGCGAGGAGCTAGCTGCTGGAATTTCTAAAGGCGATATCAGGATGCGCTCGCTGGAGGTAGCGGAGGTGCCTGCCCTAGCGCGACTGCTCCATAGTGAACTACCTCAGACGGTGGCTCTAGTCCTGGCGCATGCGACGCCTCAAAAGGCGAGTGCGCTCCTCAAGCATTGGCCTGAAAGCGCCCGCACGGATCTGCTCCTGCGCATAGCCAAGCTAGGTCCTGTGGATCCCGAATCGATAGCAGAACTCGACCAACATCTTTTGAACGAGCTAGAAAGAATGGGGAACAGCCGTCAGACCAAGCTTGGGGGTACGAAGGCGGTCGCCAATATTCTCAATCGTATGGACAAGGAGGGGCTCAAACTCCTCGACGGTTTGGGCGAGCGTCAGCCAGACTTGGCGGCTTCAGTTCGCGAGCAGATGTTCACCTTTGAAGATTTGGTTCTGCTGGATGATCGAAGCGTTCAAGAACTGATCAAAGTCGTAGCGCAGAGCAAGCTCTCGACGGCTCTGCGTGGAACTAGCGAAGCAATTCAGCAGATTTTCTTCAGAAATATGTCGCAGCGGGCGGGACAGTTGTTAAAAGAGGATATGAGTGCGACGAGTCCTCAGCGGCTCAGCGATGTTGTCAAAGTGCAGAATGAGATTTTGGAAGCGGTCAGGAAGCTCGAGGATGAGGGCAAGATCGTGATTGAGAGGGAGATGAAGAAGGTCGTCTGAAGACGAATAAAGCGATAAGCAAAAGAGAGGGAAGGCCCGGAGCCTTCCCTCTTCATCATTCTGCAGCAGCTTTAGGCTTCGGCAGATTGGTTTTGATCAAGCCCTCTTGGAGAAGGATCTTGACCTTTTCTAATCCATTAATGAATTTATGATTCTTCTTAACCATATAGCGCCCTGAGCGTTTTTTGGTAATGCGATAGGGTTTGCGAGCGGTTTTCGCTGCGCCAGTCTTCTTAGCCATGGCTTAATCTCCTGAAGGTAGGGTCGTGACTTTATTTTATCACGACTTTCCCTCCGCGCCAGTCCCCAGTCGAAAAGCGACGCAGCGTATATGCTGTCCGCCTTGAGTGAAGCTGTGTCCAGCGATCACCGCACGGGCCGGGAGGGCGCCTATCAGAGCTTTTTCCGCGTAGGAATCGGGAATGAGGACAAAGCCTCTGAGGTCGCGTCCTGCTTTGCCAAGTCCTCGTAACCAGTAACCCAGCCCCTCATAAAACTCTGCGGGGGACATAGCGCCCTGAGCAAGTCTCTGGCCATAGGGTGGGTTGAGGGGCATAAAGATGCGAGTCGCGGATGATGAGAGAGTTTGTTGAAAGCCGTCGCCGAGGACGACCAGGGGCGGTTTGAGTCCCCAGGGTTGATCGAATCCGGCCAGGAAGTGGTCGACATTTTCCTGGAGGGTCTGGTGGACTTCAGTTTCCTTCTCGACCAGCAGGGCTGGGGGCAGGAGCTCGGCGCTGGGTATATTGCTCTCGATGCGTTTAATGATCTGCTTCCAGCTATTGGGCGGCAGTGAAGGTAGCCGCATGACCGCATAGTTCGGCAGGCGCCAGCGGAAGGAGGGCAGTCTGCCGGCGAGGAGCATGTATTCCATGTAGAAGGTTCCGCTTCCCGCGAAGGGTACATAAACGAGATCTGCGGACCAGTCACTGGAGCGTTGGTCGGGTAGATTCATGAACCAGCTGAGGGCAGAGGCTGCGAGATGTTCTTGCAGGGGGGCCACGTGCTGCTGCTTTTTCTTATAGTGTCTGCGGTAGAGGGGTTCACCGGCTAGGGAGAAGTAAACTGTGTGTCGGTTTTCGATTTGTTCGAAGTAGAGCCGCAGTCCGGCTCTTTCCTGATCAACGCGAAAGCCTTTTTTCATAAGGTGTTCGGTGATGAGGCCTTGGAGTTTGCCTTCGTGAAAGAGCTTGCTGCGAAAGGAGTCCACCTTAATGCGTACGGCCGCTCCGGGCGGCAGGTAGAGGTCCCATTCGATTTGTTCGAGGGCTCGTAGCAGTGAAGCGAAGCTACCGACGTGACGGCTATGGATGGACCAGAGAACGTCGGCTGCTGTAAGGAGGCGCAGGGGTAGTTCGATGAGGTTGCGAAAATCGAGGTTTTCGAGCCAGATTCCCTCTTCATTCCTGACGACTGTGGGTTCAAACTTTGAGGGTAGGGACCAGTTGCCGATGAGTCTCTGGGCTTCGGCTGCGAGTACATCGCCCCAACCCGGAGCTGGTTCGAGGCGGGCTCGGTGAGGAGCCCCATGTATTATTTTTTTGATGCGTCGGGGTAAAGAACTTAGAGAGTCGCTCAACGAATAACCTTTCTCAGATAGTCCTCAAGGAGGGCTTCGCCCTCGTCGTTGAGTTCGCTCTTTTTGATCTGACGAACGTCATCTAGGACGTCTTCGCGGTAGCGACGGTTGACTTGGTAATCGCGGCGCAGATCGACGTCGCCTCCAGCCACCTGATTTCCGTAGTATTGATCGCTAGAGACGCGGCGGCGTCGACCGCGTTTTCCCTGCTCCTGTTGGGAGCGGCGGGCAGCGTTTTCGGCTTGCTGCAGCAGTCGGCCGGCGAAGTCGGAGGCGGATTCTGCTTCGGCGAACTTTTCGTTATTGCCGGCTTGTACGGTAGCTTCCATGGCTTCTTTGGCGACCCTGATGCGTTCGGCGGCACCGGGAGACATGGAGCGCATTTGCCCTTCGAGTTCGCCGGTACCTTTAATATTAGAGTTTTGGTCGAGTCGAACTGAGGCCCAGCTTTCGTTAAGGTCGGGGTTTTCTCGTTCGCTAGCCTTATCGAGTTTGGAGGAGATCGCACCCTGTCGACGTTGCAGTTCTCGCAGCTCGTTTTGGGCGTTAGCCAGACCCTGCTGTCTTTTTTGTTCCTGTTCTTGTCGGCTCGCGTCCTCTTTGCTTTCCAGAGCTTCGATCCATTGGCGGTAGGATTCTACTGTTTTTGAGAGTGACTGCAAGGCCTGATCGGTGCCAGGGGGGTCTTTGCTATCCTCTTCTCTGGTTTTTTGCAGTGCAGCTCCGAAGGGGCCTTTCTGTACTTCCTCCCATTCGCTAGGTCGATCTTCGGGTTTGAGTCTTTCGATGCGAGACTGCCAGCGTTTCTGTCTTTCTTCGAGGAACTTCTGGGTGCGTTCGACGACTTGTCCGACCTGTACTTTTCGTTCCGCAGGTTTCTGTTCGAGCAGTCGTGAGAGGGTGCGGGCAGCTACGAAGAAGTCGCGATCCCGTTCTCTGTCGTCGAGGCTTTCGTGTTCGAAGAGGAAGCGATTGAGTTCTTCCGAGGCGGCGACCATGGCGCCTGGATTAGGTTTCTTTTCGATTTGGGAGAAGAATTCTTGGAACTCCCGAATTTGCTGACGGTCGAGTCCGTCGAAGTAGGGTGACTCTTCGGCTTGGACAGCGGCTTTCTCGGCCAGTTCGCGAATTTTTGCTAGGTCTTGGTCTTTAGGTTCCTGCAGAGCGGTATCGACTTCGGCTTTGATTTCTTTGAGGGTGTCGAGGGCTTGGCGATAGCGGCCGTAGGCGCTGGCCACGCGAACAATCAGGGTTTTGCTGCGGCCGACGAGCGATACGGGGAGGGCGCGATCGGTAGCTTCTGCGGTGATTTCTAGGTCCTGTACATCCTGTTCGAGATAGCTCTCGAGGGGCAGGCTGTAGTTGGTTTGGATTTCATGTTTATCTTGGGCGACGATATCGCTCACGAGTTCTTTGAAGGAGCGTTCGCCGCTTTTGATAATGAGTTGGACGTCTTTGAGCGGATATTCGCCTTTGGCACGGATTTCAAGTGGTAGGGGTTTATCGTCGGGCCAGGCGACTTCGGGATCGGCGAAGGAGCTGAGGGTGACGAGGGGGACCGGTAGGGTTTTCACACGAATTTTTGCAGCTTCTTGGCGCGTGGAGAGGGTGCTGAGGTAGAGGTCAGCATCTTCGCGGAGGGCGAACGTCACCCCAAAGCGGCCGACTGCGTCTTTTTCAGAGGAGCCTTCGGCGCGCATGAGTCGGAAGGTTTGGAGGGCTTTGCCCTCTTTGTCTTTGAGTTGCAGCATGGGGGCTGCGTCGGGGGCTGCTTGGACTTCGACGGCGATGAGGTTTTGTTCGAGAACGGTGAGTTCGAGGGCTTTGCCGCCGAGTTTATAGATTTTGTCGCCGCCTTCGGTGCTCGAGCCTTCGACGACGCGAAGGTCCGCGCCGTAGCTGAGGGTGAGGATGGCTCGTTTTACGGAATGAAATGCCTGGCCCCAGGCTTGGCCTGTGCTTTGGGAGAGGATGACGAGGGCCAGGATGGGCAGCAGAAGGGAGGCAGCTTTCGATGTGAAGAGCTGGAGTCCTTCTTGTTTTTGTTTTTGGAGTTCTTGGTCGATGTGTTGTTTCCAGTCGGGATCGAGTTCATCGGCTGTTTGCAGTTGGAAGGCGCTTTGTCGGGCGTTGGGATAGGCCATTTCAAGGGCGATGAGCCATTGTCCGACCGAGCTCATGCCGAGGCCTTTTTGCCAGCTGATGGAGAGGAAAGCGCCGAAGGCGGTGCAGAAGACGATTAGTTGTTGGATCCAGTGTTCAGGCTGGAGCCACGCCCAGAAGAGAAAGGCGCAGAGGGCCAGAATAAAGGATCGGGCGATGCGAACGAGGTGGAGGGTGGTGTTGAGTTTCTTGCGAAATCGGTTGAGACGCAGGAGGTAGAGTTCGAGCTGCGTTGCGACTTCCATGTTTATCCTATGGTTAAGCGGCTGGCATGCGTTTGCTGTGGTTCTGCATCCAAGGTATGACGACCTGCAGAAAAGCTGTCAGCTCGTTTTCGTCGTGTGTAATAGCTTGGGCACTGATACCGGGAACTTCTGCGATTTCGAGGCAACCGGGTTTAGCATGATAGGCGATGAGTTCTCGCAGGCGTCTGCTGTTATAGAAGGTGTCGTCGAGTGGACAGACGATCAGATTCTTGCCTTGCAGTTCCTGTATAGTCGGCATCGCTGCGCGTATGGCTTGCAGAAGTTCTTGGGCAAAGCCTGCGCTGATCATGAGGGCACCATCGGAGCCACGCAGATTCATATCATCGCTCATCGGCAGGAAATAGGGCAGCAAAAACCGCGGCAGTCGAGCCTGAGGTGCGAGCACGGCCATCGTATGAATGAGAGCGCGGCTGTATGCGGGCAGCGCGGTGTGTTCCTGATAGACCGGTGCGAGCAGGATGCAGTGGGGTGCATGCTGGGGATAGGTTTTCTGGAAGTGCAGGAGGAGCAAGGCGCCTACGCCTTGTCCTATGAGGAACGGCGTACGTCTTTGCGACTTATAACGAATCCAGGCGATGACTTGGAGGAGGTCGCTGACGAGGTCATCGAAGGAGACCATTTTGCCGGCGAGTGGGCTAGAGCGTCCGTGTCCTCTCATGTCGAAGCTAAAGGTGTTAAAGCCTCGGCGGAGGAGGAATTTGGCGGCGGGTTCGTAGAGTTCAACGTTTTCGCCGAGGTCGTGGACAAAGATAACGGGGGGCCATTCGCTGTGGACGCGGGCCCAGCCTTGGACGTAGACGACGATTCCGGCATGATCGACGGGGCAGGAGAAGGCCATGTTATGTTCGGGTTCTATGTTGCCGTGATCGGGTAGAATGACGCCAGATTCACTGAGTTCGACGAAGACTTGTTGGTCTTGGAGTGAGGTGGAATTTTCGTCGATGGGAGTGTTGTGACCGGTATCCACGGTGTACTCCGAAAAAAACGTCGTTGGCCTTGTCAAGTTTGATAAAGGTATTATATCATCGGCGGTCGCACAAGTGGCGAATAGTGTGATGTTTTGTAAAGATATTGGGGGTGTACTGGCTTCGACGGGTGTGGTTGTTGGTTTTAAGGAGCATGTCCGGGATGGTTACGTGACCCGGTTATAAACGCGTAACAATGCTTAGTCGGCAACGATTACGCACTCGCAGCTTAATTAAGCTGCCGCTGACCATGTTGCTGCTAGGGCCGCATGTGAGGCGTACAATCCTCTAGCTTACTGTCGGGGTTCTCCGTCTGGGGACCAAGTCAGGACATTCAATCAGACTGCGTCCCCTGATAGTTGTCTCTGCGTGTCGGGGGAAAGAGGACAATGCGGGGTGCTAAGCATGTAGTAGCCTTTGTCGGCACACGTTCGGACGCGGGTTCAATTCCCGCCACCTCCATTCATTTTGAACCCATCAATAAGTATTTTTCTCAACGATTCCGACACTTTAATCACCGAGCTGAAAAGCTTGAGGGTTCGGGTGTTATAATCGTTTTGGCATGCTTATGGAGTCAAAATGATTTATGTTGCGTCTCGCAAAAACAAAGACGGTTCCTCAACTTGGCGTATTACCTACCTGGACGAAAACGGCAAACGCTGCCGAATGTCGCCCAAACTCCACCCAAAATTCCTGACTAAAGAAGAAGCTGAGACTTGGGCCAAAACCCAGAAAGCCTACGAGCAGAGTCGGCGCGCCAAGACTATCAAGAAAGCCGAATGGCGCTCAAAGTTCTACAACTTCAACGAAATCGAAAAAGAGTTTATCGAATGGCATAAGACTTATGCACCGAACTCTTATCGAAGCGACCACCTTTATCTTACTTATGTCTTCGACTTTTTCCTGAATGTTAAGCAACAGGGCAACGTGAATATGTGGAACTTATTCCACGAAGAATTCAAGTCGTGGCTGATTAAAGAAGCTGTCGGCACCAAGAAAACTACCAAGAAAATCTCCTATTCTACAGCCAACCACTGCATTAAAACTCTGAACAATCTGCAAAATTATCTGACTTCTCACCAAAAAATGGATCGAGAATCTAACGTACCTTGTAAGTGTTTTCCTCAGCACTTCGTCAACAAACGTGGGTACGAAGACGTAATTACCTATGAGGAATTCTATCGGGTACTTGCTGAAATGAGAGCGATCGACGATGCTTCAGCTGACTTTTTCGTGGTCGCTTTTTGGACTGGAATGAGAGTTTCAGAGACCCTTGGCCTACCTATGTCATATTTGTACGGCGGTAAACTCGAAGGTCCGATTGCCGACGAGATGAATAAACACAAAATCCAAATCCACGGTTATATCGTCTTAGAAAGTCAGCTTCGAGACGACTATATCAGCCGGGATGAATTCAAAAAGATCCACCGAAAGCCACTTAAAACGAAAAAGAAGATCAGTGCTGAGAATGCTCGGACCATACCGATTACGGACAAGGATTGTTGGAATGTCCTGGTCGCGCGATACAAGTCCCAGCAAGAACTCTACGCTAAGTTAGAGTATGGGCTGAATAAGGACGACTATCCCTTGTTCGATGGCTTGAACATGACAAGGGCAAATACGGCGCTCAGAGAGGCATATACCCGGTTAGGTGTAGCCAAACATAAGACCTTCCACTGTGCCCGGCATTCCAGGGCTACCTACCTTGTTGGCGAAACCCGGTCCTATTTCTTGGGTAAGGCTATCATTGGGCATAAGTCCGATGTCTTTGACGACTACGTTCACATTTACGAGTTCATCTCGATCAAGGCCAAGCAGTCTGATGACGAGATTAAATTTGTTATTTAAGGAGAATCGTATGGAAAAAGAAGTAAAGAAAATGGGTAGACCACCACTCGCAAACACGCAAGCTGTGCAAGTGACTGAGGAAGGTGACTTTCTGTTGATCAAAGTGCCCAAAAAGCTCGCTGCCAAACTGTTGCTAAAAGACCTGTTCAACTGATCAGACTGCCCACGGATGGGCTCAATAAAAAAGCCAGGAAAGTTCCTGGCCGTTTCATTTAAGACTTCGCTAGCTTCTGGGCTTGATACTGGCTTCGAGCCAGCTTTGCGTTCTTGATGAATCTTGGAAGATGCAGAACAAACTGGAGTAGGCCAAAAATGACAATGAGCCAAGGTTGCTTTAGATAGATTGACAGAATAATTCCCAGTAATAGCAGCATTCACACCACCTTATTTTTCGCCATCGTCTTTGTCTTTCATCTCTTTCGTATTCACTTTTTTACCGCATCCTGTGGCGATGCTGCATCCACCCCATGCACCCATACCACCGGCAACACCGCCAATAGTGCCTCCAATTACTGCACCACCTGCAAAGCCTTTAGGCCCGAGCGGTGCTCCTAAGCTCGCTCCTGATTCAGCGCCAGCCAGACCACCAGCCAAGGCACCTGCTATGGTGACAGCACTACATTCAGCTACGCAAGTATCAGCCATAGTCACAGCAACAGACCGATCGAAGATACTGCCAGGTACAAGTAGCGCCTTAAGACCATTTCTTTCAACAGTAACGATTTCTTCACCGTTTACCAGTTGTTGCACATCAGTAATTACGGCTGGCTCGACTGAGGATAATTCGAAAGAGTTGCGTTCGATTACCACGACATTTTCCACTACCTGAGCCGCAACGTTTCCTTCTTCCTCATAAAGGAAGTTTTCTTCTGCAAACACCTGAGTCGAAACAATAGTTAATAGTGCAAAAAACAAAGCTCTCATTCAAAACCCCTCATTGGCTGTCTGGTCAATCCGTTTACCAGCAAGACGTTGGTGGAGCAAGTTAAGAAATGAAGATGTCACTTCCCCAACCAGCACTGAAATGACAAAACCCTCACTAAGGAGGGTCTTATGGACTGGTCTTGGTATGTAAATACATTATTGGAGATGATGTGGCTTGAGGAAGATTATTAGCTCGTTTCTCGTATTATTTGACGGGGAAATTATCTTCCTTGAATAAGTTTACTCATCCTTGTCTTTGTCGGTGGTACTGCTTCCACCGTAGGTTGGAGCCTGAGTCCCTGACTTACCAGTATAGGGATTTGTATTGCCCTGGGTAGACCAGTTGTTGTTCTTATTCCCATCGGGAGCAGAACGATGATGAGGGGCAACATAGGTACCATCTTTTTTCGTGTAGCCTTTCACGTAAGTCGACTGAGCGAAGGATGAACCTGAGAAACCTACTACCAACAAAGCTACGGTCATTATTTTCAAGAGCATATTAGCCCTCCTTATTTTTAACTATTCGGCCCTCTTTTGCGATTAGCCGAGTTAAGAAAATAAGACTCATAGTTGTTAGGGGTTAAATCAAATTTTGAGCCGCCTCCACTTCCTTTGTGTCAAACTTTTTAGCCAGCCAGCTTCATAAGCAATTCAACCAACTTTTCATTACCACCCACGCTATTTGCAACAAGAAGCAAGCCGACCCATTTAGCTATCAGCAACAATCTTTTTATTTCTGGCAGCAGAGGTCCAATCTCGCCCTGGAGCAGGTTCACCTGTTTTTCCAAAGCGTTACTCCGAGCCATATGTTCCTCTAGGGATACAGTATTTCTACCAAGCGTACTGGATACAATTTTAATGTCAGCTTGCATGTCTCTGAGAGAGTCTTTGACATTATCTATCTGCATTTCTAGCTTCTCACTCATGTCGCGACTCTCACCTTTTATTATTTAAGCGCCAACTGACTTGGCATTTACCACGCAACTCATCGTCCCAGTCCCCGATGTATAATCCACGGACAGACGAATGTATTTGTAAGGCAATTGATTCATGTTTACCACGTAACCGCCTGGAGTTCCTGCAGGAGCAGTCAGTCCAGAAACAGTGATAGGATAGAACGTCCCAGACTGCTTAATAGAGTCATAGTCATTACTAACCTGAACAGCTAATGTAGCTGCTAGAGTTCCGGTCCAGGCGATTTGATAAGAGACGTTATCCAGATACTCGATGCTTGTAACACTACTGTTAACGTCTGCCGAGACTGCTTGATTTAGAACTGTTGCGTTGGCGACTAACTTTCTGCTCATTAAAAAACCTCTTCATAAGTTAAGGGATTATGTCCCTAGGGTTAACCGAGTTCTACTCGTTGCGTTTGAGTTAAATTCTGATCTTCGATCTTACCGGCATTTATATTCCCCCCACTCACTTCATCCCCTTCTTCAGGTCTTAAGAAGTTTGCTTGAAGAGCCTCAGCCAATGTATGACTAACGGTGTTGCTTAAGGTCAAAACAGATATTTGCTTCAGCTTTTTATAAGGGATAGTGAAGCTCTTATCCTTAGCGGTAAGCTCGAT
>JBGSTX010000084.1:0-15066 GCA_041736305.1 Oligoflexus sp.
CGAAGGCAACATTACCGGATCCTTGCCCCAGCAAAGAGATTTTGCGGCTCTCGACCAAGAGCTCGTGGCCATCGAACAAGATATTGATGATCTCTCCGGACAAGTGGAAAAGCTCAAATCTGAGTTCCAAGATAAGTCGGGTAAAGGCAGTCTGGTTGAAATCACACTTCAACTCGAAGCACCCGATGATACCTCCCTCCGCGATCTAACCTTTGGCATCAATGAGCACACGATTTTCAACAAAGGAGGGCAAGGTTCCTGGAACCCAGGCGCGCAAATTCTTCTTTATTCGGGTCCTCTAGAGCCGGGCTCACACAATATCAAGCTACAAGCCCGCACGGTTCGCCGCTACGGTGAAGGGCTCCCGCTCGATCAAAACCTCTACCACAATTACGAAGAAACCTTTCCCATTTCCCTTCCCAAGGGCAAGTTCCGCAAGGGTTTCCGGCTGAAGCTCGGCAAACCCGAACAACAGAACATTCACGCCAAGGCGGTCCTAGAAGCCTATGATATCCCTTAAAGCTCGACAGCTGATCATACCCAGTCTGACCTGGCTCATTGCGGGCCAGGCTTTTGCGCTTTCATCTATCAGCTCGCTGCAGCAGCAACTCGAACAACTTGAGACGCGCGTCAAATCCTATGAAGTTCCTAAGGATCTCAGTGGAGCTGGCATGCTCAGCTTCCAATCCGACGAGCAATTTAAGAAAGCCGAGGAAAGCTATCGCGAACGCGAATTCATCGCAGCGATCCGCTTATTTAACTCCGTACTCAATCAAACTCCCCAACTCGACCAAGAACGCTATCTCAAAGCCCAGTACATCCTCGGTCGCTCCTACGAAGAATTAGCGTTTCCTAGCCGTTCAATAAAAGCCTATCTACGCTACCTCAGTAGCTATGCGAGCCAGGGAGGAGAAAGCGATAACCTCCTACTTGAAGTCATCCGCCGACTGCTTCTCCTTGAAGAAAGCATGTTAGCTACACAAAAGAATGACCTACAGAGACTACTTGCTAACCTCATGTCCCTCCAACTCGCACCCGAACTGAAAGTTGAAGTGACGCTCCTCAGCAGCATAGCAGCCTACCATGGAGCGCGTTATCGCCTGTCTAGCGACTGGCTAAGCACCCTCCACAGACCGGATGTTCCCCGACGCATCCAAATTGAGGTCATCCTATACGAAGCACTAAACGCTCTAGCCCTGGGCCAAGACGCGGAAGGCGAAAAAAAGCTTCTGGAAGTGGCTAACTTCCAAGAACCTTCCTTTCTTTTCATACGAGACATGGCAGCACTCAATCTGGGTCGCCTCTATGCGGCGCGCAAGATGCCTCAGAACGCCTGGACTTGGTATCTCAAAGTCGAAGGCCCCAGCCAGTCCCTACGCTATGCTGCCTATGAGGGAGTTCAACTCCTCCAAGAAAGCCGCGAATACGCCAAAGCCCTGCAACTGGCGAAGACCTACATTGCAAAATACGGCAAAACACCGGAAGCCTATAAGCTCAAGGAGCGCATCTCTTTCCTCGAAATGCAGGCGGGCCAGCTCGATCCGGCCGAAGGCAGCATGCGGAACCGTGAACGCCAACTCCATAATCTACAGAGCGAGTTGATTGCATCCTATCGCGACCATGATCGGCTGTCTGCACAGCAAGTCGCAAGTTTAAAGCAAGAAACCGAAGTCATGGCCCTCCAGTCTCCGCTCCTCGACAGAAGCAGCGATCTTTTCGATAGACTCAGTAGAGTTCAAGGAAAAATAGAAGAACAAAAGCGAGAACTGAGTAGTCTCATCTTCACCCTGGGACGTTTGAGTGATTCTCAGCTCAGGCCTGAAGTACAGGCCACAAACGAACAATTCCAGGACTATATGAAGCGCCTCTTCGCTATTGGCGAGGAGCTCCTTCTGCACGATCAGGAGATCTTTAAAAGTCAATTGACCGAAAGCGAAAACGCACGTCTCTCCCGCAGTCTAGCTCGCCGGCAAAGGATCTCTGGACTCAAGCAGGAGCTACAGAAGGGCACTTGGAAAAGCTGGGACTACTTCGCCCGCTCCCATCTCAAACGTAATGAACTAAGCGAAAAGTTGGCCCGGCAGCGAGCCAGTCTAATGAGCCTGAAGTTCAATGCTGCCAGTTTGAATGCTCCAGCCAGCTTCAAAGAGAGAACAGCTGGAATCGACGACGTCCTGGCGAGGCTCCAGCAACTCGAAACACGCTTGAATGTGCGGGGTGAGCAAGACAAGATAGCCATCCTCGAACACATTCGCCTGCCTTCGCCTTACCAACAAACGAGGAAAATGCTGCTCCTGGGAGCTCAAGAGTTCTTAGAGAGCGTCGCCCTCTTTGATGAGTATCATGATCGCTTCCGCGATCCCGCCCATCAGCACCTACAAGAGGACCTGGAAAGATCTTGGTTGCGCTGGCAGTCCATGGCCGGTCAGGTGCTGAAGTTGATCAAGCAGGATGAGGCTGAAGAATCCAAGTGGCTAGAAAACCAGCTTGCTGAAATCAGAAAGCTCTCGACGAGACAGGAAGCACTCGCAACTAAACAGCTTCATCTCAGTTCGGTCTTGAGCTCTACGACCGGTCGATCTCTGCCGGTGATTCTCGATCACTTTGAGCATCATATCAAAGAACAGCGCTCGCGCGCGAAGAAGTGGCTAGCTGATATTCAGTGGCACCGCTTTATGAGCCAGACTGAGCAGCGTTTTAAAGCGAAAACAGAACACGAGAAAGTCGAAGCACAACTGCAAGAGAATCTCAAGGACCTTGAAACCGAGAGAAGCATCCATGAATAGAAACCTCCTAGCTTTTGGCCTCCTCGTCCTCTCTCTCAGTCAAGATCGACTGCAAGCAGCACCACGCTCGGCCCAGGTTCCTGACCCTGCCACGGTCAATGCCTATCAGGAATTCTGGTCGGCCTTTGAGGACTATGATTCTCATCATCAGGCGCTTGAGCAGGGGAAGTTTTTTGGTCAATGGGACCAGATTCGTCACGAATGGACTTACCAAGATCAAACCCAGCGCGAACAGCAGCTTGATGTCTTGCGTGAGGCAGTTAAACGCTACAAGCAGCATCTCATCGACACTCCTGACGCCGGGAATGCAGCCTACGTTAAGCTCAATCTCGCCCAGATCATGAACAAAATCGGTCAACTGCAGGACGAGAAATCCAGCGGCGCCGGACGTGAGAGCAAGCGAGAAGCTCTTGCGATCCTGGCTAGTCTTCAGAACGAGAATCCTGGCTTCGCCATGAGTGAAGAGTCTCAATACCTGAGAGCGACGATCCTCGAGAGCCTCGAGCAGGCGGAAACAGCACTTCCCATCTGGAAAAATCTATCCAAAAGCGCCAAATCTTCGCTTTACGGTGTTCATGCATCTATTGCTATCGGTGACCATGCATTTGCTAAGGAACGGCCAGCTGAAGCTCTTAGCGCTTACCAAGAGGGGGCGAAGCTTCTTAGCCGCATCAGCACGCCAGACAAAGACTTTGAGACTCTCAGAATACAGTACCGCTTGGCCTGGGCCGCCTATCGGGCCGCAGATCTTGAACTTTGCATTCAAACGAGCCAAGAACTCCTTGAGCCAGGTCGCGAGTTTCGCCAGCTTAGCGTTAAAAGGCGCGTCGAGCTCGATGCAGCTGAGCTGCTAGGCGATGCGCTCTTTGAACTCGATGATATGAAAAAGACCAAGCTAGTCCTCCAGAAAAATATGATCAGACCCTACGCAGGCGCAATCGGCTTTAAGTTGATGAGCCGACTCGTGAGCATGCCAACTAAAGGACGCCTTATAGAAGTCGGCCAGTTTATAGTCGAACGCTTTCCTCAAGCCCCTGAAATGCCGGAAATACTCACCCTGCTCGCCAGCGCGTACAAAGAGGAGAATAGAGGCGAAGATCACCTCGCTACCCTGGAGCGTTTAGCTCTCATGCTGCCGACCAGCAGCCTTTGGCGGAACCAGCAGCGGACAGATCCCGAGCTCATCAAAAAGATGGAACTTAGGGCTCTTGCTGCCAACAACCTCTTAGCCGCTCACTACTATGAGCAAGGCATCACGCAAAACAACGCGCCTTCCTTCAAGTCGGCCTCGACTTATTACGAGACCCTTCTCCGCTTCAATCCTCAAGACGCTGATGCAGAGACTTGGCAGCTGCGCCGCGCACACTGCTTCTATTTTGGCTCAAATTGGCAAGCAGCAGACCAGGCCTACGAGGACTTCAAATCAAAAAAAGTTTCAGTAGCCAACCTGGAGGTCGCTTTCTATCAGCAGGCTCTAGCCCGAGAAAAGCTCTGGCGAGAATCCTTACAAAAAACCATTGGAGATCGGGGTGAGCCGCAGCGGAATCCATTGGTAATCGAGCGCCTGCGCAGCTTCGAAAACATAGTCGATGGCTTCGCCGATCGCTTTCCTAACAAAGCACAGAGCAACGATCTTCTCCTCTTGGTTGCATCGGCCAACCGCGATATGGGTAAGTTCAATCAAGCAGAAAGATACTGGAATCGCACTCTCCTCTCCGAGCCAACGGCTGCCCAGCGCACGCTTGCTATACGCGGACTCATCCAAGCAAAAATAAAAAGCGGATCGCCGCATGCTGTTTCCGCCCTAACTGAGAGCCATCTGAAACTGGAAAATTGGCAGGAACTAGGCCCAACCTTCCGTGACGAGCTGCTTGGAGTCTTGGCCACATCGGCCCGCGAAAGCAGTGATGATCTCAATAAAAAGGGAAAGGTACTGGAAGCTGGAAAAATCCTGCTGCGCGTCTCCGAAGATTTCCCCAGCATACCGGATCGTGACACTCTCTACCGCGATGGCGCCTACCTACTTGCCATTGCTGGAGATTGGAAGAGCTCATACCAAGCTTCGGATGCTTACCTTACTCAAGCTAAATCAAGTCAAAAAGAAGCGGACATGATTTACCTCAAAGCCCGCTCGCTCGAGTATCAAATGCGCTTCGCAGAAGCTGCAGAGGCGCATCTAAGCCTTGCCCAGCGTTTTCGCTCTTACAACAAATCTTCCGAGAGTGTTCGCCGCGCTGAAGATCTGGCCAAGGCTGAAGATGACCTTGCTTTAGCTGGCCGGGCGGCACTCGCATCTGCAGCCTTTGCTAAGACCGAAGATTTGAAGCTTTCTGCCCACAAGCGCGCGGTCGCGTACTATTCGGAGGCCAAGGAGTGGAATTCAGCCCTTGAAACTCTAGAGCTGGCCCAGCGGCACGCGCATCGAGCTGCCGATCGGCTTCCTCTTGCTCTCGATAAGGCGCGGGTCTTTGAGGCAAAGTCTGACCTCAAGAAAGCTCTTCCGATTTATCAGCAGGTTCTGAAGGAAGCAGCACAAAAAGAGGAAGATCTCGACCGTGATACTTACAGCCGTGTGGCAGGAGAAGCTGCTTTCCAACTTGGTGAAGATGCTCGCCGAGAATTCGAAGATTTCGAACTAACCAAAGGCTTTAGTACCTTAGCGCTAAGGATCCAGGAAAAATCCCAGAAGCTAGACCAGAGTCTACAGTACTACAACAGAGCTATTCAGAGCAAAGATCCCGAATGGTCGAGCCGCGCTAGGTACGGTGCGGGGCAACTGGCCGAAACAATGTCACAAAACATTAAGTCTGCTCTTGCCAAAAACAACAGTGAACTATCGGCCGGAGAAAGCAAATCTTTCTTCGAGCAGTCACAGCGCTGGCAGAAACTTTCGCAAGAATACTTCAGCCAAAATATTCTCGCACGCCATCGCGAGCCCTATCGCTATAAGAACAGTGTCTGGATGGAGCGATCCGCCCTGAAGATCCCTGGGCTTCAAGCTCGTGAAGGTGGGTCGGATCCAAGCGAAGTTCCAAGTGCAATGGGCGCTTCCCAACCCTTCCAGTGGAGTCACTGAAGATGAGTTCTAGAACAAACGGCCTTATTATAGCACTCACGAGCCTTTCGCTAGCCGCCGTTGCCTGTGAAACCACCCAGGACCGGGATGAACTCGATCTTCATCCAAAATCACAAACTGAGAGCGTCTCGGCTAGCCCTACGCTGGAAGTGAGTACCAACCCTGAAGCTATGGCCGCTCAGGAAATTTTCAATTGGCAACGGCTCTACCGAGACACCCCGTCTGGAAGTGAGCAAAAGCTTCTTAAAGAGAAACTTCGAGCTAGCTCTGACACTACTAGAGGAAAGCTAAGCTTCGACCAGCGCCTTCAAAACGCCCGCAATACTCTGGCGATCGGGCAGCGCGACGAAGCCAAGGATCTCTACCTGGATCTTCTCAAGGAAGAGCCGCAGCATATCGACATTCAGCTCGAGCTGGCCCATATCCACTTAGCCGAAAGCAAAAGCGAAAGGGCTTTTGACTATCTGGGCTCGGTCAGAAAGCAGCTCGATGCTTTGGAGAAGCCTTCCACAGAGCAGGTCTTCCGCTATCGCTACGCGCTTGCCGGCGCCTATCTTCAGACGCAAAACCGGAAAAAAGGACATCAGATCCTCACCGATCTCATTTCTAAAAACCCCTCTTTCATACCTGCCTATGCAGCTCTCTCTCAGTCCTATCTACAGAGCAATCATCCCGATCTCGCTGAATTTATAGCTAAGCGGGGTCTCGACAGAGGACCTGACGACCCTCGTCTCCTCAATTTGATAGCCGTGTCGTATCTCCGTCGGAATCGCAGTGAAGAAGCCCGCACCTGGCTAGATAAAGCTCTGGAAATCAACCCCGAATTCGTACCTGCACTCGTCAATCGCTCGCATCTCGCGATGCAACGCCGCGAATATGCGCGAGCAGAAAACGACTTACAAAAATCTATCAATCTCGACCCTATCAATGTTGACAGCCAGATGGCGCTTGGTCTGCTTCACAAAAAAACTGGTCGCATTAGTGCAGCGCGGGGCTGCCTCGAAAAAGCTGTGCAGATAGATCCTCAGAATCCCTTCGCCCGCTATCACCTTGGTCTATTGCTGGCTAAAGACTTCAAAGACGAGTCTGCCGCTCTGCAGCTCTTCTACGATGTCCTACAAGCTAGGGATGAAGATTCAGAGATTAAGAATTTGGCAAAAGTTCAGATTCAGTCGCTTCGTGACAGCCGCTTATACGAGAAGTAAGGGGTATACGCCGATCTTTTTGTGGAGCCCTCCCTTTAGTTTCCTGAAAAAGTTCCGATAAATGGAGTAACAGGTTTTCTGAAAGAGTGTTAGTAAGAGGAGCTTCCATGAGTATCCAGGATCGGGTATACAACCGTTCGTCCTATATCCTCGTTGTCGATGACGACGATACTCTCTTGAAGTTTTTCAAGATTCATCTAAACAAATTCTTTTCTCGGGTTATCGTGGTCAAGAACGCCCAAGAGGCTATCGATTCCCTGAAAGATAAAGAAATCGATCTCGTCATCAGCGACATCAAGATGCCTCGCATGGATGGCATTCAACTGATGAAAAAGGTCAAAAACCATGACCCTTCGATACCCGTATTTCTCGTCAGTGGAGCGCTGCTAGACGAAGATCAACTCGCCACCGTCGACAATAAAGCTGATGGCTATCTGAAAAAGCCATTCTCCATCGACGAGCTGCATGGCTTTATTGACAAGGGCATTCGGGTAAGGGACGCTTATAAAGAACTGCTTGTCATCGTTCCCGATAAGAAGAAGTTTCTCGAATTGATCCAAGGCAAACGTCAGTTCCGCTTTATCAAAGATGAGGACGAGCGGCTCAAAGCTCAGCAGATTCTTGAGAACATACGCGCGAGCTGATGATTTTCAGCCTTCTTCGGCAGAGCCCGCTCCACCAAGAGCTCGAGAGCCCTTAGGGTCGTCGTGCCATACCAAGACAGAATTCTCCCATCGACACGAAAAATCGCCGGCACCTCTGGCCAATCCTTCTGCAGGGCTAGGGCGTCACGCCTGCGAAACGGATAGGGTTCGGAACTCAGAAAAATTTGCGTCGCTTCCAATTTTTTTATATCTTCGAGTTCGACTGTCGGATAACGATCCGCGCCTGCATAGGCATTTTCGAACCCAGCCACACTTAGAAGCCTTGAAATATAGGTGTCTCGCCCCGCAAGCATATAGGGCTTTTGCCAGATGAAGTAGAGAAATTTCTCCTTCACCACCGCACCTGAAGTCTGGCGCAGTTCAAGCAACTTTCTCGTAATGGCCTCAGCCCATGGACTAACCATATCGTGCACATCTAAGAAATTTCCAATCTGCTGGAGCATAGGCGCAACATCTTCAGGCCCTTTTGGGAAGGTGACGCAGACAGCATGGTGACGTGCAAGCTCTTCGACCGTTAGGCGAGGGTTTTCTTCCTGATTAACTAAGATGTGGCTAGGTTTGAGACTTAATATTTTTTCGACGGAGAAATCTTTGGTGCCACCTACGATAGCAGCTGTGCGATGGAGATCGGGTGGTTCAGTGCAGAACGTAGTGCAGGCGATGAGCTCATCCCGCAGGCCTAGCTCGACCAGTGTTTCTGTGAGACTAGGAACGAGACTGACGATTCGGCGTTGCATAGCTCACCTCTCTCAAGGGCGGAGGAGCTTATAAAAAAGGCCAGCCATATGTGAGGCTAAGGAGCAAAGTGCAGCCGATAAACCGAGTCCAATAGTTAAACCTAGAGGATCAAATGAATCGCTTACACCACCATAAGCACGCAGCATAAGCAGAGGTCCCATAGCGAGTACCCCTAAGGCCAGGCCTACAGTCTGCAATACTTTCCAGCGGCTTGGCAAAGCTGAATACGGAAGGGTCACACCTAAAGCGACGTGGAGCAGGCCGAAGAGATTACTGTGCCCGTGCGCACTCTGCAGCAATTTGCTCTGCCAACTGTCGAGTTGACTCAGGTCATGAAGATAAGCTTGAGTCATATCGAAAGAGACAAAGGCTCCTGCAGATGCGGCCACAAAGAGGACTAAAAAGCCGATAGCCATGTTGAGGATCCCAAGTCGCGGCATCAGCTGTACCTCACAAGTTGAGAAGAGCGCTCAGCCCTTCAATGTAAGCCTCTCGCTTCCATACGACGATACCTTCGATGAGAGAGTTGGCTTCCATCCACGAGAGATTCTGAAACTCACCCTCAGAAAGACTCAGGTCGGGCATCGCCGTATCTATAAGTTCCAAGAGAAACCAATCCTGGATTTGTCCTCGAAAAGCTTTAAGACCCTGACGCTGCATAGACACAGGAAACTCATAGGTAATAGCTTGCGGGAGCCGCTGCAGGATTCTAACGCGATCAGTTCCGATCTCCTCGCGTAGTTCGCGAAAGAGAGCTGTTTCAGCAGTCTCACCTGGATCGATCCCGCCCTGAGGCAATTGCCAGGCTCCTTTGCAATCAGCTCGCTCACCCGCCAAGACTTGTCCATCTTGATTTCTGATGACAGCTACGACACACGGCCTGTAGGGCTTTTGCATCTGCTACTCCTCTCTGCCAAAACTTTGACCCGCCTCATCTGTCCGAAGAGGGGTGTTATAATAGGACCATCGAGCAGCATAGCATGAAATCAAGCTGAGCCGAACCAGACGTTCTGGCTGATTTGTTAGCTAAAACTTGCTAGGAGTCCTCTTATGTCTTGTAAATCAGGCTTCGCATCCGCCTTCGTTTCCTTTAGCTTCCTCCTCGCGCTCATGGCTCCAAGATCAGCCTTCGCTGGAGTCAATGTGAGCCTTTCAGGATCAATGGAAAACACTTCGAACGCTCTCGAAAAAAATCGTGATAATTCGGTGAGTGCCAACATATCAACCAATCTAGGCGCACATATTCTTATCGGCATCACGCATCGTCGCTCCTTCGAAAACCGCACCGGTTACAAAAGGGCTCAAACAGATGTCCCCAACACTTACGCTTATATCCCATTCAAAGACAACGGGGAAAGCGTTACCAATTCTTTAGATCTTACCGTCATTCCCTATAATGGATTAGTGTCCCCCTTCATTTTTGGTGGGCTCGCACGTCGTGACTACAAGAGCACAACCATATACCCGGGATCGATCTACCACAGCTCGCAGTCGCTCTTCCCTATTCCAAACTATGGCTTCGGATTCATGGTGGCACTAGGAGGAGGCTTCAACCTTAAAATCACGCAAACCTTCACTCCTGGAAGCCAGGTTGCTATCGAAGACGGGATAGAAGTCGCTAAAAGCGTCAAGGATACTTACACCCAGGTTGGAATTGGCTACCGCCTCTAAAACAACTGAACCTTTCTAAGTTTTTCCGCCAAGATGCCGATTCTCTAGGGAGACTAGGGAGGTCTTCAAATCTATGCGGGTCGGCACTCTCGTCGCTGCCATTTTCATAATATTAGTCGTCATCTACCTCATATGGCAGCTGATAAACTCCTCTATGGCCGGAAATGCCCGACAAAATCGCAAAAAAAGACGCTCTGATCGGGTTCGCCTGGGCCGTGCGGAGCGAAAGTCCTACCAGCAAGCGCACCAGCTCTATCGGGAAGGCAATTTCAAATCTAGCGCCAAGATACTTGAATCATTAGGATTACTTCGCGAATCGATCAATATTCTCGAAAAAGCCGGCTTATATCGTGAAGCTGCGGACGCTTTGCTGAGGATCCAGCGGCCTAATAGGGCTGGTCACCTCTTAGCGCGAAATGGTCTGTGGAAAGAGGCGCTCGAAGCTTACAAAAAGGCCAATATGCCTCTTGAAATCGGCCGCTGTTACAGGGAGCTAGGCGATCTTTCAACGGCGATCCCTTTTTTCCTTGAAGCCGATGCGAAGCAAGATGCTGCTGATTGCTATGTAGAAGTTGGGAAACATCAGGAAGGTGCCAGACTTTTATTGAAATTAGGTAATCTTGATCGGGCATTGGAACAGTATCTCTACCTGGTTGATAGTTCTATAGATCTTGAAAAACTGCAGTTTTCCGAAGAAGAACTCGCCTTCCTCGTCCAAAAAATAGTCGAAGGCACAGGTCCGACGCGGCTCGCAGATATCCTTGCCTCAGAGAAGAAGTCAGGCTTGCTCATCATCGAACTCATTAAGACCAGCAATATCAAAGCTGCAACTGAATCCTATATGCGCAACACAGCCGATATCGGCCCTGAACTGATTAGCTACTCTGAGTTCACCCAAGAACAGCAACTTCTTCTTGCCTCGCTCTTCATCAATGTTAGCGCCTACGACTACAGTGGGATGGTCTATGAGCGGCTGGGTGAATTTGACAAAGCTGGTGACGCTTTTGAAAAGGGAGAATACTTCGAGCGAGCTTGCACTTGTTTTGAACGCGCGAACAATAAAGAAAAAACCACTAATATGCGAATAATGATCGCCTCAGGCGGCTCCAAGGTCCTGAAATCGCCTCCTGTGCATTCTGAAGTAGGGCTCAAAAACGACGAGGCTAATCCCTTTTCCATTCAGTATACTGAAAACCAGGATTTGCCGGAGAAGCAGTTATCCATATCCAAGGCTTCAAAAATTCCAACTCTTACTCGTCGACTTGAAGAATCCCCAGAGCCTCGTACTGAGAACCCTGTACCCCTATCCCCAGAGGGTGGGAACCTCGATTGGTCACCATTTTATGAAGCTAAATTCATGGCCGATCTAAGTCTCGATGAGAGGAAGCAATTGCAGCGGATCTGTGAAACAGGAGACTTCGCAAAGGGTGAGATTATCCTCGACTACAATCAAGAGCCCCTCGGAATTTGTATAGTTCTTCGAGGACGGATCAATATTCTTAAATTCGACGACTTCGGCAAAGAGCATGTGATTGATTTCTTTGAAAAGGGTGATACCTTTGGAGAATTCTGGCTTCTCATGGATCAACCGACCCAGTTTAAGTTTGCGGCATCCGAAGCCTGTTCGCTCGGCTGGATCCGCCGCGCGGATTTTGAGAATCTCATGGATAAAAATGGATCGATCGCTCGAAAGTTATACAAGAGCTTCTCCCACACGCTCATCACCCGCCTTTTAAATCAGCAACAAAAAAAGCAAAATAAGCTCGTATCCTAAGCTAGTTGCTCTGGCACATTCTCTGCAGGTATTCTTTAAAGAAGCAAGCCTCAGGAGATTGAGAGGGAATTTATGAGCAAGAATAATATTGTGTGTCTTCGTCACCCTAGCTACCAAGGCTCAGGAAACCCGGACTTGGATTGTCTGATATGCTGCGAGGCATATGTGCGAGAGCTCAAACTTAAAAAAGTCCAGAATTACCTTGATATTACGCAGTGGCTAGAAAGCAAAAGTTCCAAAGAGACTTTAACATGGACGATCTGAACGTCGTCATGCAGGCCCTTGTTGGGTTGATCCAGGGGCTGCAGCGAGAGCAACATGTTTCGCTTCGTTATTACAAGCAAGTTCAAAGCTACTTTGAAAAAACCAAGCAATCTGAAGACATAGTCTATATTCTGGAAAGGCTGATCGCCATCGGCCCAGTCGCTCAGTACCAAAACCTCAGCAACGAGCAAGACCGCCTCTTCGAAGAATTCCTGAACGCGGCTCAAAGCTATATCGCTAAAGCGCGCGTCCCGCACTGAAGTTTCAAATCATCTCGACAATTACACCACTGGCCTCACCACCGCCTATGCAAAGAGTCGCAAGTCCGCGCTTCTCCTGCCTCTGCTTAAGCGCATGAATAAGAGTGGTCAGTATCCGAGCGCCACTGGCTCCTATCGGATGGCCTAAGGACACGGCCCCACCGTGGATATTCACTCGGCTCGGATCTAATGCCAGATCTTTGATCGCTGCCATCGCCACCACGGCGAAAGCTTCATTGATCTCGTAAAGATCAAGATCTTTCGGCTGCAGATTTACTTGTTTCAGAAGCTTTCTAATACAGCCGATCGGAGCGGTCGTAAAATGAGCCGGATCTTGTGCGAACGAAGCCTGGGCCACGATGCGGGCGATCGGTTGCAGCCCATGTTTACGAGCCGCTTCCTCGGAAGCTAACACGAGGAGCGCTGCGCCGTCGTTGATCGAAGAAGCATTTGCCGCAGTGATGGTACCTTCTTTTTCGAAGGCCGGCTTGAGCTGGGCAATGCGGTCGAGATCGGCCGCGAAAGGTTCTTCGTCAAGTTCAAAATTGCGTGTTCCTTTGCGATCTTGCAGAGGAACGGGAACGATCTCATCGGCGAATAGACCCGACTCTACCGCTCGGCGCGCTCTTTGATAACTTTGTAAGGCAAATTCATCTTGGGCTTCACGGGAGAAGTGATATTCGCGTGCGCAGATCTCGCCGCAGTTACCCATGGCGACGTTGTTATATGGATCCCAAAGGCCATCCCACTGCATAGAGTCTTTGGCTTCAATCGAACCATAGCGATATCCGCTTCGCGAATTCAGGAGAAGGTGAGGGGCCAGGCTCATGTTCTCCTGACCTCCAGCAAAAACGATTTGGGCATCGCCTAGCCGAATCGCCTGATCGGCGAACATAACGGCCTTAAGCCCGCTACCGCAGACTTTGCCAATAGTGGTTGCACTAACCGAAGGTGGCAAGCCTCCGTAGATTGCGGCCTGACGGGCAGGAGCCTGACCGACTCCGGCTGTCAGGACGTTGCCCATAATAATCTCGTCAACTTCTTGGCCAGATAATTTAAGGCGCTTCAATGCATCTTGAACCAAGACAGCTCCAAGGCGGGGCGCCGGTGTCTGAGCTAAAGACCCACTCATTTTGCCGATAGCCGTCCGGGCTGCATAAGCGATAACTGTTTGCGTGGATTTCACTTCACTCACTCCTCAGTACGAGAAACAACTTCCATATTTTAGACGTCTTCTTTGGGCGCAGTAAATCATAGCTATTCCCTTATCGATCGGCTATGTTCGACCGAATTTTTTGAACCCACTTTTGAGGTGGACGAATTCATGCGCCAGAAATGTAAGCTTGTCCTTTCGGACGGCAGCAGCTTCGAGGGTGACCTAATTGGCGCCCCTTTAAGAGCCAGCGGGGAACTAGTTTTTACTACAGGAATGGTCGGGTATAGTGAAGCGATAACCGACCCCTCGTATTTCGGTCAGATACTCTGCTTTACCTATCCCCTCATCGGTAATTACGGCATTCCGAATTTACCTCACGGCCTTGAGCTCCCGATCCCTCGCGGTTTTGAAAGCGGACGAGCGCACGCTTCTGCTGTGATCCTGACGATCGACAGTCCCGAAACTTTTCATTGGAACAGTTTTCAGTCCCTAGACGAATGGCTGAAAGCGCAAGGCGTCCCGGGCATAGTCGGGCTCGATACACGGCATCTGGTGCACATGATCCGTTCGCATGCAAACTTGCTGGGTAGAATCGAACCGAGTAGGGATGAGGGGTATCGAGCGATGGGTTCACACTTGGCGCCGAAGAGTCCCAGCTCTTTTTTCGATCCTGGTATGAATAACGTTTTGAGCGAAGTCTCAACTCCTGAACGCCGGCGTATCGGTTCAGGTAACATTCGAGTAGGTCTGGTCGACTGCGGTGTGAAATGGAACATCATTCGCCAGTTTCTGAATTTTGGCTGCGAAGTTGAACTCCTTCCTTGGGATACACGACTCACTGACGTCGACTGTGACCTTTGGCTGCTCTCTAACGGACCAGGTGATCCAACCCGCACGGGAGATCTCACCGCTCAGGTTGAGAAGCTGCTTAAAGACGATCGACCCATACTGGGAATTTGCCTCGGCCATCAGATCCTATCTCTCGCCGCTGGTGCTACGACGCGCCGTATGGCCTATGGTCACCGTTCTCACAATCAACCCGTATATGAAGTCGGGACCCGGCGCGGCTATATTACTAGCCAAAATCACGGCTATGTTGTTGAAGATGCTTCGCTGCCAGACGGTTGGGAAGCCTGGTTCCGCAATGCCAATGATCAAACTATCGAAGGCATAAGGCACAAGCAAAAGCCTTTCCGCAGCGTCCAGTTCCATCCGGAGGCTTCGGCTGGTCCACGTGATACGTCTTGGATTTTTGAACAGATACTTGCGGAGGTAAAAAAATAAAATGCCGATGCTCAAGCAACTGGCTACCCTCGGTCGCAGTCCTAAAATTTTATTGCTAGGATCGGGCGGCCTCTCCATCGGCCAGGCGGGTGAATTCGATTATTCGGGCACACAAGCTATCAAAGCTTTGGTCGAAGAAAAGATCGACGTTATCGTAGTCAACCCTAACATAGCCACCGTACAAACC
>JBGSTX010000131.1:0-15522 GCA_041736305.1 Oligoflexus sp.
TCGAGGACGCGTACCCGCTTATCGTAGACCTTACTCAGATTGGTGATTTTAAGCTGCGTCTGCACAAGGGTCCCCTCTCGAATGAGGCCCTAAGAGGCGGGCCTTCGCTTTTGGTGGAGCAGTTTTCGCTTTTTGCCAGGCTTATGTCCAGCTAAAGCTGGCCTAACTGAGCCGAGCTTCGTCGCGAGTGAAGCGCGTGGCTTTCAGCGAGTTTTTTATCTTCTTGAGGTGGTCGACAAAATCAGGTCCCCGCTTGAGAGTGACCCCAGTCGCCAGCACGTCGATGATGGTCAGCTGGACCAATCTCGATACGGCGGGAGTATAGACGTCAGTATCCTCAGCGGTTTCCACGCCTATGACCAGAGAGCAGTGCTGGGCGAGTGGCGAGCCAGGCATCGTGATGCCGATCACAGTAGCTCCCGCTTCTCTCGCCAATTTTGCGGCGTCGATCGTTGCGATCGTCCGACCCGTGTAAGAAACTATGACGACAGCATCGCCCCGGCTGGCAGCGGCTGCCGACATACGTTGCATCATCACGTCGGTATAGGCAATGACAGGTGTGTTGAGACGGAAAAATTTGTGCTGCGCGTCGATTGCGACAGAGGAGGTGGCGCCGAGTCCGTAAAACTCTATGCGACGGGCCCCAGCCAAAGCATCTACAGCGCGCCCGATGACTTCGAAGTCTAGGTTACTCTTGGCGTCGTCAAGAGCTGCCATCGTCATTTCGAATATTTTGACCGAGAAGTCTTTGACAGAATCCGACAGTTCGACGTTAGAATTCACGTAAGGAGTGCCGCTGGCGAGACTTTGGGCCACCCGCAGTTTGAAATCTGGAAAGCCGCTACAATCTAAACTTCGACAGAAGCGATTGACTGTAGGCTCACTCACATCTGCACTTCGTGCTAGGGCTGCAATGCTTGAACGAATAGTTCCATTCGGATCAGCGAGCACAACATCGGCAACCTTTAACTCAGACTTGCTCAGAAAGGGGCGCGTCGTCTTGATTTTCTGTAGAATATTAATGGTCTGCTCCCCCAAAATATTTACTCACGACTCTCTGTAAGTTGGCGGTAAATAACCACGAATAGTCACCGCTGACAAGCGTTTATCTTTTAGCTGAGATTCGCGAGGAATGCAGTATTGGGTTGTGAGTGTCGTGATGACTTGCCTGCATCAAGTTGATAAGTCATCTGAATTATGGAGATATTTTGGACAGCAGAAGAACGACGCAGTAAAAAATCTGGAGGAAGCTTACAAGTTTTGTCGCTGCTGTCTGTCGTGCTTAAGTTCCCTCTTGTCTGCAAAAGCAGAGTAGGCGAGGGGCCTCGCTATGAGTTATAACCTGAGGCTCGCGAGACCTGAGTCAAGATTAAATGACGGAGTTTGTTTCATGAATCATTACCTAGTTGGAGATATCGGTGGAACAAACGCACGCCTGGGTCTCGTAACGGCTGAAGGCAATGAGGTGTTTGGCATCGAGCAGATGTCTAACAAAGATTACCCAAGTCTAGTCGACGTTATCAATGACTACCTCAGCAAGGCTCAGTGCATCGTTCAGCCTAAGAAAGCCTGTTTTGCTGTCGCCTCGCCAGTTTCTAGCGATCAAATTAATTTCACCAACAACTCCTGGTCCTTTTCGATTCAAAATCTCAAGAGCCAACTCGGGCTCGAGTATCTGAAGGTCATCAATGACTTCGAAGGGATTGCGCGCAGCATTCCTTATTTGGGCGCGCGCGAAGTATTCAAGGTGGGTGGAGGCGAAGCCATTCCTCATCAACCCATAGCTATACTGGGGCCTGGCACCGGGCTTGGGATGGCAGCACTCGTTCCCGCCTTGCCCAAAGCTTTTCCTCTCGCGACGGAGGGTGGACATGCAAGCTTCGCCGCTACCGATGCAGTGGAAGAGCATATTCTGCATTTTCTGCGAGCTCAGCTGAGCTTTGTTTCCAACGAAGATATGCTCTCGGGTATGGGGATTATCAATACCTATCGAGCTCTCTGCGATTATCATAAGCAGAAGGTGCTCTATTCAGATGCTGCTGAGATCTTCAATCTGGCTCTCGATAAGAAGGATCATATCTGTCGGGAAACGCTCGAGCGCTTCTGTATGATATTAGGCTCGGTGGCTGGTGATTACGCGCTGCAGGTTGGGGCTAAGGGCGGCGTTTATATTGCAGGTGGTATAGTCCCTCGCATCAAAGATTTCTTAGCCCAAAGCCGCTTCCGCGAACGCTTTGTCAGCAAGGGACGTTTTCGTTCGTATCTTGAGGCGGTTCCTGTTTATGTAGTGATAGCTCCGCAGCCGGGCTTGATAGGGGCTGCCTCTGTATTTGATGAAATATGAGACCCAAGCCAATAAAGGGGTAAGGACATGCTACAGACTCGTTTGAAGGAAGCGATGAACGCGGCGAAGATAATTCCCGCGGCCGTTTTGCAGGGACCCGAGGATGTGAGTGGTCTTAGCCGGCTGCTTAAGGATGCCGCTTATCCCGTGGTTGAGATTCTCAACCGCAGCCCTTACACCTGGCAAGCTCTGGCGCAGATACGCGAAGAGAGCCCTGACTTGCTGGTTGGGGTCGGCACGATCCTTTCTATCGATGAAATGCGTCGCGCAGCGGCAGGTGGTGCGAGTTTTGCGGTGAGCCCTGGCTGGGATCCTGATCTTTGGGAAGAGGCGGAGCGCCTGGGTTTGCCTTACCTTCCTGGGGTCTCCAGCCCTAGCGAAGTCCAGCAGCTAGTGAAGCGCGGAGCGGTCCTGGCTAAATTCTTTCCTGCTGCCGCGCTCGGTACTGCTTACCTGGAGCAGATGGCGGCGGCTTACCCACAGATTCGTTTTACGGTGTCCGGTGGTCTTGGTGCAAACAACTGGCACGAATTCCTCGATCTGCCCCCGGTCATCGCTATTGGTGGTTCGTGGATGCTGCCGAAGAACTATGGTTTCGATCCAGATCACTCAGGGTTGGTTGCCGTTCTGAAAACTCTCCGTACCCGAGCTAATTATCAGGGCAGCTGATCTGCATCGTTCTGCGACAGCTTCACGGCTCCTAGCTCACTTGTCAGGAACTTGAGCAGTAGTAGGCTCAGTCTCAAAAACCGAGCGTAACCCACCTTCCTACGCTCGGTAATTAAGCTTAGAACGTCCTGAAAATGCTGCTAAATCTGCTACGCCTCAATTAAAACGGTAGCAGCCCGAATTGTATATTTATAAGAGGCTGCACAGCCTCTCGGTTTAGAGGAACGCTCATTGCACTGTATAGTTGGGAGAAGACCCTAGGGTTTTCTAAGTTTCTCTAAGCTCATATAGGGGCTCTCCGGTACACCCTAGAGGCGTGGAAAGAATAGCTCCTAAGTTTGCAACGGGCCCCGAGGTATAACTATCTCGGGGCTCTCCCATTTTTTAGGGGTTCGCTGGTCGGGAGCTCCGGGCCGAGGCTCGAAGGCTGGCAAGTGACTTGAAAGAGCGATCGACACCAGCAGTCGACAAGAGGATCATCTGCACTGAATGCAGAGGCGAGATCAAAGATCAAGGCAAGTACCGTGAAGACGTTGAGATTGACCTGCATCCATCAAGGTTCGTCAAACGAACTGGTATTAAGGCGGGAAATGCTCGAAAAAGTTGAATTTGCTATGGACGGGCCGCGTTTGAAATTCGAAAAATCGAAGGTCATTTCTTCAGTTGCGGCGTAACTATATCCAAAGTTAAGAGGCAAACCTAATTGGTTTGCCTTTTTTTGTCTAGTTCAAGAAATTGTCCTGTGCACTGTAATTTGCTATCATGATGCGTGGTTTTATAAATTTAATGGTAGAAAAGCTGTTCGCTCAGGGACAGCCTTTTCCCCAATTTAACGTCAGTTTTTTAAGGGAGCCCATTAATGTTTGAAGGCCAAAGACTGAGTAAGGGTGTCGCGACCCTTTTGATGCTGGCATGCTGCACTTTGGCAATGGTCCAATGTAAATCTTTGTCGAAAGACGGATCAGCGCCCTTGGCTCAATCGGACCCTGAGAGCAATGCGGGTGGTCTGGACGTTAACGATGTCTCCATTCTGTTCCCCCTGCCTTCCGACCCAGCTGACATCAGCAAAATGCTGCCTTTGACCTTTGCCAATAACCAAGGGAAAACCCCTATATCAGCCGCTCTCTTTGCCGAAATTCTAGGCTTTCATAAACGCGAAATCACAGTTGATGGCAAGAGGACAGTTCTCAAAAGCGGCTCTAGATTCGATGGAAAAGCCCGAGCAAGTTTTGTTTCAACCAGAGTATTTGGTCCTTATGACAATAGCGAGGACTGGAAGATCGTCGCCATGCGCTTTGATCCTTGCGCACCTTCAGCGACTCACAGTATCAAGACCACAGGGCCGAAACAGAGCAGCTCAATAGTCGGCAATAAAGAATGCTTGCGTCAACTGAGACTAACTGCCCAGCCTGTGTTTGATAAATCCCGGGAAGAATCCGATTTTGATGGACCCATTATGGTAGGAGACTTCGCCCTGCACCTCTTGTTCACGCTCTCAGAAAGTGAAAGCGCGGCTATCTATAAGTCGCTCATGGACTTTCGCGATGAATGCAAGGACATGACCAGTGCTATGCCTCTCGGCATTCATCCCTGCCTGCGTCTTGCCAGTGTCACAGGCCAATATGGTGAAGGCGCCTTCAAAACCGTCCAGTCATTAATCAAGAACTATGCGCAGAATTTGCAAGGTGTTGCGATGTTGGCGACTTTGAGTGGCGACGACCCCTGGACCTTCATGAACGGATTGATTAAAGACGGTCACTTCCAGCAAATGGTGATCGATGCGGTGAAAAAGGATGATCCAAAGGAACTCAAACGGGGAAAAAACGGCAACATTATAGAGCCCTTCTTAAACGGCTACTTTCAGCAGTTGAGTTTTCTTTCAGTGCCTGCCTCAGATGATCCTTTCTTTACAGCTATCCCGGCCAGTCAACGGCTAGCTCCCCCCGCGAACCCAGCCAAAGTCAAATTTTCTTTCACCGATGCCCAATTTGATGCTCCGCCGAATTTTTTAGTTGATCGCATGAAAGCGAAAAATCAGCTAGCGTTCTTCAGTACGGTGAACGTTATAGAAAACCCCTTGCAAGCCGACTTCTTTACCCACGACTGCGCAAGCTGCCACATGGCTTCAGCAGTTGTGTTCCAAAATATTAGAGACGGTCTGCTGCTGAAAGGTGGAAAAGAATTACCTGGCCAATCAGAATATTCATACCGATTGTTTAAGGACCGTGATTTTATCGATCGTAGCATCAGAGTAGTCGATAGAAGACTATTTGATGCCGATTCGTTTTCTGTCGGACCTGAATATATAACGGGTGTCGACGCTTTTACGCTTCCTCGCGGAAGTAGCCGCCCAACCACTCTTCAGCATTTTGGCTATCGCGGCGCTAAAGCCCAGGTCAGCCAACGGACCGCAAATGAATCGGCTCTGGTCGCGAAACAGGCCAATGAGCTGTATTTCTCGTCTCGAGCCCCGAACAACAGCTGCCCGCGAAAAGAGCTGATTCAGTGTATCAATTCTCCGGAAATGCCCTTTGCTTTTTCCAAATCGCCAGACAAATTGCTCTCTTATTGTTTGAATTAGCTCTGCCCTAAAAAGGAATCCTCATTAGCTGCTATTTTTCAGGCCAATCGCTTTCAATCATATCGAGTTTTGCAGGATGTCCCCGTTGGTGCTTCGAGTCTCATGAATGAAGATAAGCAAAAGGCCTTTCTCAAGAAAAACACAGTTTTCCGTGGTGAACTTAATGCGTCGGACTTTGTAGGAGTCGGCTTTCTAATTGATTCCCCCGATATTATTGAAATAGAGGTCAATGGTACAAAAGCCTATTCTTTGCCTGGCACAGGTGTCCAAGTAAAAGTGGACAAACTTGACGCATACTTTGAGAAGCTATAAAGTGTTTTGTCGCAAACTATGTCGGGGTTCTCCCCTTTTCAGGGGGTCGCTGGTGCGATCCGCACCAGATTCAAAGGCTGCCTATCCTTCGTATCTCCTCGCGTAATGAGCTGAAAGAGATAGCGGCCGCCTGCACCATTCGGAACGGTAAAGCTCAAGTTCGTACTGCCACCCGAAGCGCTCAATCCACTCTTCGTCACCGGAGCTCCAAAATTCAGACCCGCTTGCCAGTTCTTATCGGCAAACTTGAATTCTACCGTCCCTGGGCTCAGCTGCACCGGGGCCGCATAGGTGAAATTGCCTTGATAAACCATCGTATCCTTGGGCTCCCAGGTGTTCATCCCACCTCGCACGAAGATTTCTTGCTCTCCTAGCGGCGGTTTTTCGCCCGTATTATCTGAATCTGAGAAAGTTTCCGGAAGATCGGAACCGCTGGCTAGCAGCTTGTCAAAGGTGATGTCGTGGCGATTGTTGACAAAAATATCGAGTCGCGGTGCCCCGTCAGCTCCTTTTTTAATATGGGGAAGAATGTGATCGCGGTAGCTTAAATACAGCGGCTGATCCAGAGCACTTGACCCTTTGCTCGTGAAGACGAGGAGATATGAATCTTCGTCGAGGCTCCACGGAAAAGAGAAGCGAGCGGCCTGAGCTAGGGCTTGGGGAGCCGTAATTCTGCCGTTTTTACTGATAGTGTAAGCTTCGCTTCGCTTGTTCCCATTTTCATAGTGCAGGGTAACGAGAGGAGATCGGCTGTCGATGATCAGACGGCGTTCGATCTTTTGAGTTTTCTGCCCAAGGACCTCGATATCGGCCTTGATCCACAGTTCACGCCCG
Organism: Oligoflexus sp.; assembly: GCA_041736305.1. Taxonomy (GTDB): domain Bacteria; phylum Bdellovibrionota_B; class Oligoflexia; order Oligoflexales; family Oligoflexaceae; genus Oligoflexus. The sequence continues at coordinate 6,741 of JBGSTX010000131.1, forward strand.
TCGACTACCTTACTGGCATCAATATAGGCGCGGTAAGGAGGACTCGAGTCGACATAAAGGGATTGGTAGGCCTCCTTCGCTTCCGCTTTGCGGGCAAAGCTCACCTTCGCTTCGAGCCCCTCGGGGATATTCACTTCCGCGAAGAAAAGCCCCGATTTCCGCTCGCCATCGAGCAGATCTTTGAACTCGAAGGTTTTCCTTGTATTTGTCTGCTTCTCCTTGCCCTTGGGTCCCTTGATGAGGACAAAGGAAAGCGGCGGCACACTCAGAGAGCTGCTCAGCTTCTCCTTCGTGGGATAGAGTTGGTTGAAGCCGGGCTTGGACCACTCGAGAGTCTGCGGATTCTGAGCGTTCATGTTGAAGATGAGGACATGTTCGTTCGCGTCCCCATATACACTGCGTCTAAAAGCAAAGACGTCCTTGCCAAGATTTCGCAGCGGGATGTAATCACCCTCTCTCAGCGCGGGGTTTTCCTTCAGCACAGCTCCCATAGCCTTGAGGGCCGTGTACATGGGATGCTGCACATCATAGTGCGCAACGCCGGCCTTTCCGTAGAGAGGCTTCAGCTCCTTATAGCCAACGCTCTGCGTTGCAAACATATCTTCTCGCGCGCCCGTGTCGCCGCCTGATCCGACCAGGCCCTGCTCGTCACCGTAGTAAAGGACAGGAATTCCGCGGGCGAAGTAGAGGTATGCGTGAGCAAGCGTGAGACGACGGAGTATCTCCTCTTCACTGGCGTCTTTGAAGGTCTGCTTCATGAAGTAAGCTAGACGACCTATGTCATGATTAGAGATGAAGGTCATCATCTGCTGCGGCGAGCTCCCGAGCCGATGCAGGTCATCCATCTCAAGGGCACTATGCAGACGCTCAGGGTCTTGCCCGTTGGCAAACACATCTTTAACCGCCGCCTGAAAACTAAAGTCGAGCACAGAGTCCATCTTCCCCAGTCGCGTATATCTACTCAATTCTACAGGATCAGCGGAAAACACCTCTCCGAAGATGAAGAAATTCTTGATGCCAGCTGATTGAGCCGCTGTGCGAAGAGCAGGGACAAATTCCTGCCAGAATTCAATGTTCACATGCTTAACTGTATCGACTCGGAGACCGTCGAATTTATACTTTTTTATCCAATCAGAGTAGATAGCGATCATCCCATTGAGCACCTGCGGGTTCTCAGTGAAGAGATCGTCGAGTCCGTAAAAGTCGCCTAGCTCCGAGTTTTCACCGGAAAAGGTGGAATTTCCTCGGTTGTGGTAATAGATGGGATTGTTGAGCCACTCGGGCTTCTTACGCAGCTTAGGATCTGAAATAAAAGGGGTATAGGCAAAATCAGGGTTCTTGAGACGGGCGAAGTTGCTGGCCGAGAAATCCCCGTCGACAAAGTTAGGGTTGAGTTTGCGCCCCTTTCGAGTGCTCGAATAAGGATACTCACTCTTCGAGCGGTAAGGACATTCTCCGCATTCTCTATAGGAGATAAGATCGGCTGTATGATTGACGATCGCATCGATAAAAACCTTGATACCCCTCTGGTGCGCAGCGTCGATGAGGCGCTTGAAATCGTCTTCTGATCCCAAATGAGGATCGACAGCCGTGAAATCCATGGGCCAGTATCCGTGATAGCCACTCGTCACACCGAGGGGACTAGCCCCAGGCTGAGTGGGCTTGTTCTTGAAGATAGGCGATAACCAGATCGAGGTAATCCCCAGGCCCTGCAAATAGTCGAGCTTTTGGATAATGCCGGCAAAATCTCCACCATGGTAAAACGTATCGAGGGTCGGCTCATAGCCATGGCGCAGCACGGCTTCCTTCGTGTCTTTAGTCCCTGGTGCCGAGCTTTCAAGACCGCGATTATTCAGTGGGTCCCCATCGGCAAAGCGATCGGTCATGAGAAAGTAGAATATTTCACCCGTCGGTGGACGGTCGAAGAGGGGAGTGTCAGGCGCTGCCCATAGGCGAGGCCCGAAGAGAAAAAGTAAGAAGACGCTGTAGCTCAATCGGCAAAAACGCATCGCAAACTCTCCAAAACACAGCCGTTTTAAAGCCTGGCCGGGCTTTTTTCTATACGCGACAAACGCGTGAAAGGCCAGCGACTTCGTTCAGAATGCGCAGCTAGAAGAGTTTTGAGAGCGGAGAAGGGAGCAAGAGTTCGAGGGAGAAAGCGCCGTCTTAAGACCAAGGCAAAGGCTCAGTCCGTGACGCGCGCTTTGAAGAGAATCGTTTTGATCATGCGTTAAGCACCCGTTTTAGACTGCATGTGTGTGAAAATTGCACTAGAGACTTTACCTTGGACGCCGAAGGTGTATTTGAGGAACTGCTGTACATCGCTGGCATTGGTTTGAGCCAGATTCTCGGTTTGGGCTAAGACTTTGGCGGCGTAGTCGTTTTCACTAAGTAGTTTCTCTTCGAGATGGCGCAAGCAGTATTCGGCGACCACATCATTCACGTTGAGCGTGTGACTGATGATGGTTCGGGAGGTATTGCGTTCTCCTGCGCGGGCATTTTCGAGGAGGAGCTGCATCGAGTTCGAAGAGAGTTTGCGAGGCATGCTGAGAGCTTTATGAACCTTAGCTGACTTACTAGAGACTAAACCACCACTCTTAAGAAAGTTTCTCGGATTTGACGTTGCCATAACACGGACTCCTTTTTATTTGCGTTCGGTGAAAGGAACGAACTCTCTTCGGAAATCGAATCGGGAACTGAAGACGAAGCGAAAGGGCAAGCAATTTATAAGCGTTAGACCCTGCGCTTCCGCGACCAGTATAATTAGGCGTGGTCGTTTTTGCAAGTAAGCTGCATTGCGAAAGTTGGGTAAGAATTGCCTGCTATTGCGCAAATAATACCAAATTCGGGGGTCTTGCAGCTCACCCAGCGACGAAGGCTAAACAGTAAAATATCCATCCTGTAAGGGTAGTAGCTATCATCGAATATGCGGAAAGTCGACCAAAAGTCTTATGTCGAAATCGAGTGGGATGGCTTGAGGCGATGATCTGGTGACGGACAGCCTGGAATATTGTGTATGACCAAAGTATCAGGGTAGGGATGGCAAAGCAGAGGTGGAAGTAGAGGGAGGGAAAGACCCAGGAGTCGTAGTAGGGTGAGGCTTCGGCTAAGTGGCGCCAGCCGCGGATACGCATATCCAGTTCGAAGGCTAGGATCGCTACCCCTAGGACTACGCCGAGTATGATCTGCATATTGCGATGGCCAGTGTAATTCTTATGCCGGCGAACCAGGAGTAAACTGTAGATCATCAGGGGGAGAATAACGGCCATAGCGACTACGATAAAATCTAAAATGAAGCTCGCTCGGCTTCCCGGCAGAAAACCGTCTGGCATAATGTCCTCGCCCTAGCTCTGAAGGTTCGCAAGGCTCTTTAATTACGAAGCCTCTGCTTCAAAGGCAAGGACTCATTAAAAGCGTCAGGATATCAGAGTCCCCTGGTAGGATGCTCCTGTCATAAATGCGAGAGAATCGTGCGGTGAAGAGATGAGGACGCGGTGGGCTCCCAGTGTTTTGGCCCGAAAGCAACTGTCGAGCTTTGGTAGCATACCCGAATTCACCTTATGGTCTCGCTTGAGGTGTTCATAGAGAGTTTTATCTAACTCTTTTAGAACGCTGCCTTGATCGTCGACGTCGAGCAAAACCCCGGCCTTGTCAAAGCAGTAGAGAAGATAAGTCTCGTAAACGCCAGAGAAAGCCTCGGTGATCGCACAGGCCACGCCGTCCGCATTACTGTTGAGCAGTTCCCCTTCGAGCGACCAAGTAAGGGGCGCGAATACGGGGATCATTTCGAGTTCGAGAAAGGTTTCGATCAGCTGGGTATTGACCGTTTTAATATCGCCAACCATGCCGTAGTCAATGGGCTGGGCCTTGCGCTTCTGCGCAACCAAGGACTTACCATCGGCACCGCTCAAGCCGATGGCATCGCAGCCTAGCTTTTGCAACTGAGCGACGATCTGCTTATTGAGCAGGCCACCGTAAACCATGACGGCCAAGTCGCGCATCTCCGGTGAGGTAATACGCCGGCCCTCGTGCATAGTGACAGGTATACCGAGCTTGGCCGCTAGCTGATCAGCAGCGACTCCTCCACCGTGGACGAGTATCTTCCGGCCTTCAAGAGCGGCGAAGCCTTGGAGAAAGGCCTGAAGCGTCCCGGGATTATCGAGAATTTTGCCACCAAGTTTAAATACCGAAAGTTTTTCCATCGTCAGTCCCTATGAGTCCCGGGAAGCGCTTCAAGCATTCTTTTGAGCACGATCTGGGCTGCAAAAATCCGATTGTGAGCCTGTTCAAGTACCAGCGAGCGAGGCCCGTCGAGCACATGCTCGCTGACTTCGAGATTTCGCCTGAGCGGAAGACAGTGCATGAAGTAGGCTTGGTTCGTGAGCGCCATCTTCTCTGGACTGATCATCCAATCTCGATTGCCCGGAAGAGTCTGACCGTAGGGTTCTAGGGTCGACCAATTTTTGGCATAGACGAAATCCGCTCCTGCAAGTGCCTGGTCCTGGTCATACTCGATCTTCGCCCCAGCTGTGAAGCGGGGATGCAGCTCGTAACCTTCGGGATGGGTAATAACTAGCTCAGAGTCTGTCCGTAGAATCCATTCGGCGAAAGAATGCGGCACGGCTTGAGGCAGGGCCTTGATGTGAGGCGCCCAAGTAAGCACGACTTTAGGCCTCGGCACTCGCCTTTTTTCCATAATAGTTATTACGTCGGCGAGCGACTGGAGAGGATGCAAGGTGGCAGATTCGAGACTGAGGAGCGGACGAGCACAGTGCGCAGCAAATTTCTTGAGCACCTCTTCGTTGAGATCTGTCTCACGATCTTTCAAGCCCGGAAAACAGCGAAGCCCGATGATATCGCAATACTGTCCGAGGACACCGGCGGCTTCCTTGATGTGTTCGCCTGCACCCTCGTCCATGATCACACCATCGCGGGTTTCAATTTGCCAACCTTCCTGATTGATATTGATCATGAGCGTCTCGAGGCCGAGCGCCTGCGCGGCTTTCTGAGTGCTCAATCGAGTTCGCAAACTAGGGTTGAAGAAGACGAGACCCAGCGTCTTGTTGCGCCCGAGTGAAGGCCAGGCTCTAGGTTGCGCTTTCACCTGCAGCGCTTCTTCAAGAAGCTGAGGTAGATCGCTGACATCATTGACGCTGAGAAACTGCTTCATTTTTACCGACCGTTCTAAATTAATGCAGGCCTCAAAGAGCGCTGCGGAGTTGAGAGAGAAAGGTGTCGCACTGCTCAACCGAAATACTTAGGGGAGGAAGTAGCCGAACGGTGCTTTTCTCGCGAGCCTGACCCGTAATGATTCCCATCTGGTGGAGAAGTTTAGCCCGCAGAGGATAGCTATCTCCAGCGACATCGAAGGCGAGCATGAGACCGCGGCCGCGTACCCGAGACAGGCCGGGTATGGCCTTGAGACCAGCTAACAATTGTTCACCTCGAGCCTTTGCGGCTGAGAGCAGATTCTCTTTTTCTAGTACTTCGCAGACTGCGGTAGCGGCGACGCAGGCCAAAGGATTGCCGCCAAAGGTGGTGCCGAGGGAGCCCTGCGCGAGGTTGATTCCATGTTTTACCCAGGTCGCAGCTACGGGATAGCCATTGCCCATGCCCTTGGCTGTCGTGATGAGGTCCGGCTCAACTCCGTGCGCCTGGAAGGCAAAATACTGGCCGCTGCGGCCCACGCCGGACTGAATTTCATCGGCGATCAAGAGGGCACCGCGCGCCCGGCACAACTCAGCTAGCTTCTGCCAGAAGGAGCTCGAGCCTTCGAAGATTCCGCCGACTCCTTGTATGCCTTCGATAAGAACCGCCGCCGTATTTTCATCTATCGCTGCTTCGGCTGCCTTCTCATCGTCCAGGGCGATGAACTCTACCTCCAAGCCCGCATTGATCGGCGCGCATACCTTCGACGCTTCGGTGCACTGGGCGGCTAAGGAGGTTCGGCCGTGAAAACTGCCCTTCATACACAGAACTTTTTTGCGCCCGCTCACCAGCGAGGCAACCTTCAGGGCATTTTCAACCGCCTCGGCTCCCGAATTGGCGAGAAAGAGATCGTACTGCGGACAGCCGCTGACGCGTTCGAGGGCTTCGCAGAGACGGTAAGGCTCGTCGAATTCGACAGCATTTGAATAATAGAGAAAATTCTTCATCTGCTGTTCGAGACGGGCGATGAAATGAGGGTGAGAATGCCCGAGTGAAATAACGCCATGACCGCTGTAGAAATCGAGGATAGCACGGCCGCTCGTGTCGTAGAGCAGACAGCCTTCGGCACGTTCTAGAGCCAGATCAAACTTAGCATAAACGGCTAACGGGCGCATAGGCGTCCTCAAAAAGCTAGGGGTTTGAGCCCGAGGCCTTCGGCTTCGGGGAGGTCAAAAGCCAGATTCATGTTCTGCACCGCCTGTCCACTGGCCCCTTTGAGCAGATTATCGAGACAGGAGGTGATGTGGAGATAGCCCTTGGCCATACGTAAAGCTAAGACCGTCTGATTCGTATTGATCACCAGCTTCAAATCGGCTTCGCCCTCGATTCTGTGCACGAAGCTAGCGCCTGCATAGCTCTGGTCGAAGAGAGCTTCAATCGCCTTGAGCGGCTGCTCGCAGCGCAGATGGATCGAGGCGAGTATCCCGCGCGGGAAGGCGCCACGCATAGGAATGAAGATCAACTGACCCTCGCTAGCAAATCCCTTTTGAAAGCGTCCCAAGGTGCGTGATATCTCGGCCAGATGCTTGTGCTCGAAAGCTTTATAGACCGAGATATTGCCGCTTCGCCAGGAGAAGTGCGAAGTTTCCTGAAGCTTCTGCCCCGCTCCTGTCGAGCCTGTTATCGCGGTAATGTGCACAGTATCTGGCAGCCATCCAGCCTTTGCCAGAGGCAGGAGAGCCAGCTGAATAGCGGTCGCAAAGCAGCCCGGATTAGCGATCCGCCGAGCCCCGAAGATCTCACTAGAGAAGGCTTCGGGGAGACCATAAACATAAGAGGGGTCGAGCCGAAAGTCTTGACTTAAATCGATGATACGGAGCCCTGCTTTAGCCTCGAGCCCGTGTTGCGCGATGAGAGCGCTGCTCTCACCGTGTGCGCCGCAGAGAAAAGCCACATCGATCTCTTGCCCACCCAGTTCCGAGGTGAAAGCGAGGTCACTGCGAAAGAAGAGATCTTTGTGAACCGCAGCTACTTTCTTCCCAGCTTGGCTAGCGCTGATGCAAGCTATACTACTGATGCGCGGATGCTGGATGAGGAGGCGCAGGAGCTCGCCACCTGTGTAACCCGCGGCGCCGATAACGGCGGCCCGGATCATACTTCGACTCGCAGATTGCTAGAACTCTGCGCCTTGCTTTTTTCAGCTAGCTTTTGGAGACGGCGGCGCTCCCACTCAGGGTCGAAGAGCATGGCCGTACAGAGGCAGTTCTTCCGCTCCTTGCTCATGAGGGTCGGGTAGTTCACGCAGCTTTGACAGCTGGACCAAAATTCTTCGTCTTGGGTCAGCTCACTGTAGGTGACAGGTCGGTAACCGAGTTCAGTGTTTATGTTCATAACGGCGAGGCTCGTCGTCAGTCCGAAGAACTTGGCTTGCGGATGGCGTTTTTTCGATTCCTCAAACGCAAAGCTTTTCAGCAAACGCGCCAGACCATCTCGCCGATATTCCGGAAATATGAGGAGACCGGAGTTGGCCACATAGTTGCCGCTGCCCCAGGTTTCTGCGTAGCAAAATCCCGCGACTTTCTGTGCCTCGATTTCTATGGCGATAAACGCCTGACCCCGCCGCATTTTTTCGGCGATGTAGGCAGGAGTTCTCTTGGCAATTCCTGTGCCTCGAGCCCGGGCACTGGCTTCCATTTCTTGGCTGATTTGTTCTGCAAAGATGCAGTCTGCTTCGCTTGCAAGCCTGATGGTGAACTCCGACATCTCGTGCCCTCGCTCCTTGTGCCCCGAAAAAAACACAGCACATATTATGCAGTAAAAACGCATATTAATGCATAATAGGTGTATACTTACATCTCTATGCACGAGACTCAAGATATATCTGCGTCGAAATCGTAAATTGTTGGTAAAGCTCACCGGGATGAAGGCTGCTCGCATAGAACTTCGACTTATGCAGAAATGCTGCTTGTTGGATTTACCTGATGGATATGCTATTGGCTGCTCGCTGGGAGGATATGATGCCTAAATATGTCAAAATGTTCGAGGGGGTCTTAACTCCCGAACTCTGTACTGAACTCATTCGTCGCTTTGAGGCAGATCCTCGCGTAAAAGCCGATCCGCAGCCAGATTATTCGACGCGTTCCTATTTAAATCTTTCAGAGATCTGGGACTGGCGTCGGCAAGTGCAAGGGGTAACTCAGATAGCAGATCCTCTGATTGCGGATTTCTTCCGCCTCCCTGCGCGTTATCGAGCAGCAGAGCAGAAAGATTGGGCGAACGATGGCTGGGTCTTGGCTCGTTACCGAACAGGGGACGCTTGTATCTTTCACGACGATGCGCAGAGTCCTATTCCTCCGGCTAACGGACTCCGTCTCGCGACCCTTATCTTCTTTCTTAACGATGTTCCCGAAGGCGGCGAGCTCTACTTTCCCCTGCAGGAACTGAAGGTCAAGCCGAAGGAAGGGCGTGCGGTAATCTTCCCCGCGCAGGTCACGCATCCTCATGAAGTCTTAGCTACTGGCTCGCTACGTTATGTTTTGCAGACTTGGGTTATAGATCCTGATTTGGTGGTCGTGCATCGGGAGGAAGATACCTGAACTTTGCACACGGGCTCCCTGAATGTGGCAGGCTCTAG
>JBGSTX010000171.1:0-35530 GCA_041736305.1 Oligoflexus sp.
AAATCGAGGAGCATCTGACGGACAAGCTCCTGCCAAGGGCTCCCTATCGTCAGTATGTTCTAACATTTCCCCATAGTCTTCGCTACCGTCTGGCCTGGGACAGCCAGCTTCTGGCGGCTATCCACAAAACAGTCATCGATCGCATCTATCGATTTATTCGTGATCAACTTTCTGGAAAGTTCAAGAGAAAAGATCTGCGTCCAGGATCGGTGAGTCTTATACAAAGATGTGGATCGCTGCTCAACTTAAACCTGCATTTTCATCTTCTGGTCCTGGATGGTGCCTTTATCTGCCGTGAAAAAAAGCGTCCTTTTTTTCATAAGATTGAGGGGCCAAGCAGCGAGGCGATAGGCGAACTGCTCGCATCCATCATCGAAGCTGTGGAACTTTGTCTCGGCAAACGTGGGCTCCTGGAAGAGGATGCTTCGATTGAAATTGAAGATGAGTTACTCAGCGTCGAAGCGGCCAGCCGCGCGTCGGTGGGGCAAACCAACGCCTTTGGTGAGCGTCGAGGTCAGCGAGTCAGACGAATCGGTTTTCCAAAGCAAGGCGAGCTCATGGAGTTCAAAGGCCCGCAGTGTGTCGCTCGATCCGGGTTTAGTCTACACGCCGCGCGTCAAATCCATCGTGAGGATCGGTAGGGCCTCAGTCAGTTGATAAATTATATGGCGAGGCCACCGATTGCCGAGGAGAGGCTCACAAGAAATGCATCGGGTGATATTGAGTATAGACTGGGGCAGCCTTGGGCTGATGGGACAACGGGGATCAAGCTGAGCCCTTCGGAGCTGATCGAAAAGTTGATCGCTTTGATCCCGCCACCGCGTAACCCACTTATTCGTTTCGGCGGTGTATTTGCGCCGAACTATTCGCGGCGCGAGGAAAGTTAAACGCCTTGATGGCCATAGGCGAGCAGCGAGAAGAGTCTTGAAGTCCTAAAGCGCGATAAGTTTGCCTTGAAACCGAGATGAGTCACGCACAGGAGGGGTGAAAAATAAAAGGTAAGATGCTTTTGGATTTCCTACTCCCCTATGGAGCGGCAGCGTGATCCCCTCTATAAGTGTTCATTGCCATATTTGAGAGTGAGATGTAAAAATCCTTGCGGATCAGACCTCGAGTTTGCCGCCACCCCCAGGACAAACTCAATAACCACAAAGATACTCCATGCTCATCCCTTATCCAGAAACCAAAGCTCAGTGGATCGATAGGACCAAAGGCACCTTCGCCATACGAACGCCTTGGATCGAGATCAACGCAGAGATCGACCCCCAGGAAGCAGTGCCTTTACAGCGCGCACTTGATAGTGTGAACAATTTTCACCTAGGCCCCTCCCCAGCTCAGGCGAAGGAAGCCCATTATTTGCTCGAGCAATTCTCTGAGCACCCTATCGCCTACTCCCGACCAAGACCTCTAGGGAAATTCTCGCCTCCACCAGTCAACAGCAGTCGATTGGCTGAGTTGAATTCTGTACTCGCACAGCTACCAAGCCCACCTCTGTGGGATCATGAAGCCATTCTCAATCGCTGTCGAATCGAACATACCGATCTATTCGATGCCGTTAGTGTCATAGGCTGTTTACGTCGCCATCGACTGGTCGATACCGCTGCCAATAAGCATATCCAGAAGCAAGTTGCCGACCTAGGACAGTTGAAGAACCTAGATAGGCCACTCTTTCTAAGCATCATGCGCCGGGTTCTGGAGCATTCGCTGTATATCACCAGAAGCGCGGTCCCGTCCCTGGAAGGAGCCTTGGGACTCCTCGATGCCGCCGATAAACTTCTGAAAGACTTCATCCGCTCAGAAACCGGCCATGACATCCTAGTGAGCAAGAGCTTAAAGGCTCTCGGCGGTTACCACACTGATCTAGAAAACCACCTCCTAGAAGAAGTGCTCATCCTTGTGCGTACCTTACGGATGAGCGCGTCCCTTAGTCTCTTGACGCTTGCAGGTTTGATCGAAGGCTTTGAAGGTGTGAGTTATGACGAAGAACCAAATAATATCTGGCACCTCCTCGATAATATCGAGGAGTTTCCGAAAGCAGCGCGGGGGGTGCGGGAGCACCAGCGCATCAATGATCAGCATCATCATGCCGACATCTGTATCCAACTGGCTGCTCTATTAGCACCTGTGACGCGTGAAGAAGCTCAACTGGCCCTGCGTATCGCCGAAGGTTCGGAGAGCCTCCGGACGAGGCTCTTCGAAAAGCTTTATAGCTCTATCGGCCTGTGATAGCTGCAGTAATCGTTCTCAGGGACCCGACTGGTTTTGCGCTTGACGAAATAGGTGGGGCAGCTCCCATCTTCTTCGACTTCGCAGCTTTTGTAGTAGCAGTAATCGCCGTCGATCACGTCAGCCGAGACAAACTCTTCCGTACAGACCTTGGCGTGAATCGGTAGAGTTGCCGACCTAAGGACGCAGATATCGCGCTTCATTGTACGATCTTGAGTCTTATCATTGCTTTCGCTTGACTGACCATAGGAAGCCATAGACATACCGACCACTGCCGCAAGAACTAAAGCATTTTTATTTTCCATATTCTCCCCTAAAGTGTCCTATTGAAAGACGAGCGTGGGCCTAAATCCCCGAGAAAAGCTCACTTGAACTGCGGCTCATTAAGAATACCTTGGAACAGAATGCTCCCCGTCTTGGTATCGCGCAAACTAAAGAAAAATGGCTCATCGGCTATAAACTCAACATAGGGTTGGTCGTCAGGCTCGATTTCTGCCGATACTGTCTCCGCTATAATAACAGCCGTCACGGCCGCAGCCTTGAAGCCGTTCTCATCCATCTCAACCGCAGTTTTCTGCAGAACATCGGTGAAAAAAATAGGGGTACTAGCAAAGGTACGGCCTAGCTTATCCAGCTGGGCAGTCTTAGAAAAAACTCGCTTCATCCCTAAAGCCTGGAGCTGCTGCCTCATTGACTGGGTAAAGTCTAATTTGAATTTTGGTATTTTTACTAAGTTGACTTTGGTCGAACGCTGCGATTTCTGCAACTGATCGTAGTTATCACGGCTGAAAGAATTGAGGCTAGCCGTCTTTTTACTTGGGAGAACGAAATCTAATTGATAGCGGCCGTAATTAGTAAGGGAACGGAACCTGAGACTCATCATCTTAAAGGTCCCGTCGTCGACATAAGGCGTACGCAGATCGGTGTGACGAAGAGTGTCGGCTTGAATCATGCGCCCGTCACCCAGGTAGAAAGGCTCAGCAGACGTTTCATCCCGTGAAAACTGCGCATCCCATTGCCCTTGGAAGAAAAGCGCGTTGAGCAGGACGGCAACTGTATCGTCTTCGAATTTTTCAAGTATGGTGGGGATCATGCCGCCGGTGCTTTCCTCAACCCAATTATTCATGGCTTGGAGGGTCTTCGGATCGCTAAACGGCTCGTCGCGCGCCAAGTCTTGGTCAGGCAGGATGCTATAGAAAGTATTGGCCTGCATTCGAAATTGTGGGCTCAGCTCAAACCGCTCACTGTCGACCCAAATCGAATTGGCGATATGCAGCGTCTCATCGTTTTCTGCCCCTGAGGAGCGCAGGGATTTGGTCAGGGCCTGAGCGCGTAGGTTCCAGTCATTTATGGGGTCCTTGCCGAGACCTAGAACGGACTTCATTTCAGTGAGGGTTTCGGCATTCGCGCCATTGCTCGACATGGTTAACACCAGCCAGGCACTGAGCGGCGAAAAGAGCAGGTTTTCAGGAACAGTCTTTTTTTCGCTCTCAGCCCGTATCCTATTGAATACCGTCCAACCAAATTGATTAGAGGCATTGGCGGCCAATTGTTCTGGATTCAAACGTGCTTGGATTGAGACGGGACTGGCACCCTCTGCTAGGGCAGTGAGGGGAATAGACAAAGCCAGGGCGAGCAGGGACAGAATGTTGGTTTTCTTAAGCACGGGTGATTCCTTTATAAAAGTGTTTGATAAAAACTGAGTTTCAATACCTTTTCAAAATCGCTATTCCAATAAGCTTAACTTCAATTCCGGACTCCCATCCCCGCGACTGGCGCGGGTTCCTGTGCCTCCTCCGCTGATTCTTGGTGAACTCCTTCAGCGTTGGGGCGGCATACTAAAGTCGTGCCAGCTTGAGCTAGTAGAGCCTTATAGACTTGGTTTCGGTAGGCGGTGATTTCTGTATCGGACATACTATGAGACGGGAGCTGGCTGGGATCGAAGCTTAAGGTAAGAGTGAGCGGCTTATTTATATTTTTTTGAGAAGCCTGTGCTGAGGAAGCTTTGTTGGGAGTCGCCCCTTCGGAATTACTTGGTAATTTCTGAGCCTGCACCTGATCTGCAGATGGAAACTCTGCAAGGATAATAGCTTTTTCGAGCTTGAATCCAGGCGTGGCAACTAGTTCTAGCGTGGCGAGTAGGCTTTCAACTGTGGATGTGCCTTTTTGGTTTACAGCAATCGTCACGCTATCACAATCAGGGGTTTTTGCCTGCCCGGTGACACCGTGGAAGGTCATGAACAAGACGAAGCTCAGCGGCTTGAAGTTCATAAAAGTTTCCTTTAACTTGATGGAGTCTCAAATCTGCGACCGATCTCAGTTTCGGCAAAATTTAGAGTTTCGTATACAGAACTTGCAGCGGTTGCCAAAGAAAGCGTTCGATATGAGAACTGTCTTAGTTGGAATATATGGAAACTGAAATATATCGAATTTTCCAGACTAATAACGACATCTCGTCTGTGCTTAAAGGCCTGTTCGACCTGGCCCGCAAGGAACAGCCCAGCCTGACTTTGACTAAGCTATGTCAGGCCAGTGGCTTGGCTTCTAAGGGCTACATGTCAGAAGTTTTAAGAGGCATGCGCCTCCCCAAGCCCTATGTGGCTGATTCGGTCGCACAAGCTCTAGGACTGCAGGGACTGGCTTTAAAATATGTAGTTACATTGGCCAAGCGCGACTGTACTGAAGCAGGCCTCAAACGAATCCAGCTGGAAGTGGAACTGGCCTCAATCCGCAAGGGACTCGAAGTCAGCATTATTCCCCATCCGGAGAGCCAGGGCTTTTCTGGCTTTACAATGGAAGTCTTTTGCGCCTTTGGCCTCTATGGAGGACACCCGACCCGGGCCATGCTGGTCGACTATTTTGGCCGCGATCGAGCTTTTGAAGTCGATGATTCGCTCCGTGAATTAAACAAGGCAGGTTTTATTGCCGAGGAAGAGGGTGGCTTTAAACTGCTTGAGTCCTCCACCCATTATGCCTTTAGCGAAGGAGCCGATGGGTTTCAACACTTGGAATTCTTGCGGCAGGCTATTTATGCTTCAGTCCAGGCCGCGTCGACCTGGTTTTCACGCAAAGCTGATAGTCACTTTGAGTCTATGATCCTAAGCGTCCGCAGCAGTGAGTACCGGGTCGCTTTACAGAAATTAAAGGCCGACCTTCTGGCCTGGGAGGCTGGACTGGAAACCCAAGAAGCCGATAGCTTGATTCGAGTTAATGTGCAGATCCATCCCCTGGGTGCGCCAAAGTCTAAGAATTGAATGACCATTCAATCTTTGAGCTAAGATCAAGAATCACTGCCATTGTCATTAATGCAGTACCAGCCCTTAGGGCATGTTCTTGCTCTGGATGGCGTTTACGCCCGACACCAGGAAGTCCCGCGCTTTTACAACGGCGAGCCGATCAGCGATTGCGAAGTTGGGCGCCTCATCGAAGGGATCGCGCGGAAAGTAATCGATCATTTGAAAAAGAAGGGCTATCTGGATCAGGACGGAACGCAGGTTCTGCACCCGCAGTCCGACCCTCTCTTCGGAGATAACGAGGCCATCCGCGAGGCCACAGTTTCATCCATCGCTGGGAAAATCGCCTTCGGTCCAAATGTCGGAAAGTACGTGACGCGTATTGGGTGAGGCTTTGGCTATGAAGAGGAAATTCCCCTGGCCAAAGGCCGACTACATTTCCGCCTCCGTATGAGGGGCGTCTCGATTGCTTGAACGTCCCATCCCACAATCTTACGACTGAAAATATCGAGAAATATGTACAGATAATAGAAGCGGCCACGGACGTCCGACTTTAGATAAGAGATGTCGAGAATCGCAGGCTAAAGCAGCTCGTTGCGGATCAGGCCCTGGATAACCAGGCCCTACTAAAGAGTAAGAGTCTATTTCGCTATTACAGCTTTTTCAAGCAATGCCAATCGACGCTCAATTTCCTGAATTTTCGCAGCATCCCATCTGTCTCGATTCAGAAACATTTCGCGAAGCTTTTGATGCAGGAAGGTTTGATAGCCTTTAGATGAACCTGTCTCTTTTCGAGTCTCTTCTCTTATCGCCTCAAGCAGATCACCATCTATCCACATCGAAATTTTAACTTTTGCCTTTTTGAAGTCGAGTTCGCTCTCAATAATGTCCACTTCTTTTCGCTTAGACATCGAAGTAGTCCTCCCAGGCCCCAATAATAATATCCCGGTTCTGTTCACAGAACTTCTGGATCTTTTTTAAGTCGTTGGCGCTAAAGTTTTTTGAGTCAACCACCTGGATTTTGCCTTCCATGATCACTTTTGCAGTCGGCTTCCGCTTTTCGAACATAAATATGAATCGGCCGGTGCTCGTTCGAATAGAAAAAGAAATCAATCCCGTTAACTCTCAATATGACTGGCATAGGCCATCCCGAGAGCCGGACGCTAACGGCATCGATTGACCTGCTACATACTGAATCCGTGGCTGAGTCCTTCACATGGCAGATGATCAAAGTGCTCAGCCGACGTCAAGTTCGTACTGGCTAAAGAGGGCGTGGCTCCTTAGTTTGAGTCCCAGTGAACGTACATACAATTCCTTGCCTTCTTAACTTAATATCAGCTTTAGCCTCGCTTTACATGTTGCTCCTAAGCTCCGGCGAAAGCTCCCGCGAAAGGAGGGCATTTATGAAAACAAAAAGAGACGGTGTCGATCGTCGAGAGTTGCTTAAGAGTACCTGGCTTCTAGGCAGTGGATTCATAGGGGGATCCACCATCTTGGGCCAGCTTGCACAGTCAAGCCCCATGCGCATTGGGAGACCCCAAGGCCGACCCTTCTTGCCCTGGGGTGTGCAGCTCGGCGATATCACATCGAGTGGTTTGACTCTCTGGAGCGCCACCGATCGACCCGCACAGATGCTGGTCGAGGTCGCGGACAATAGTGCCTTTCAAAGTGCCATGCGTTTCACCGGGGGAATCGCTTTGGCTACGCAGGATTTCACAGCAAGGGTGAACCTCCAGGGCCTGCCGGATGCTGAGCTTCTGCATTATCGAGTCAGCTTCCGCGACCTTGATAAGGCCGGCCTGAGCAGCGAGCCTTTTGTCGGAACGATACGGCCTCTAGCGCAGAATCCGCGGCGTCTTCGTTTCTGCTTTTCCGGGGATACTGCCGGTCAAGGCTGGGGCATCAACTCGGAGTTTGGCGGGATGAAAATCTACAGCGCCATCCTCAAACGGCAGCCGGATTTCTTTGTCCATTGTGGGGATTGCATCTATGCCGATGGACCCATATCCTCGGAAGTCATTTTAGACGACGGAAGCCTCTGGAAAAACCTGGTAACGGAAGCCAAATCCAAGGTCGCAGAGACTCTGCAGGAATACCGCGGGAACTATCAGTACAATTTGCTGGATGATAATGTCAGGAAGTTCAATGCCAGCATCCCACAGCTCGTCCAGTGGGATGATCACGAAACACTCAATAACTGGTATCCTCAGGAGATCCTCGACGATAAGCGCTACACGGAAAAAAGTCTGGCTGTGCTGTCCAGTCGAGCCCGTCAGGCCTTTCTGGAATACACGCCGATCAATCCAGTCTGGAGCGAGCAGAAACAGATTTATCGGGCGTTTTCCTACGGCGGCCTTCTCGACATTTTCATGCTGGATCTTCGCAGTTATCGAGGCCCGAATAGCCCCAATCGTCAGGATGCGCGCTCACCGGAAACAGACTTTATGGGTTTAACCCAAGTGGAATGGCTCAAACGTTCGCTCTCTGCGTCCAAAGCGATCTGGAAAGTCATCAGCAGTGACATGCCGCTTGGTCTGCTTGTGGCCGATGGGCCGTCTGATTTTGAAGCCTGGGCGAATGGAGATGGCCCGGCACTCGGACGCGAATTGGAACTCGCCGACCTTCTGCAGTTCATTATGGAGCAGAACATTTCCAATGTTGTCTGGATAACGGCCGACGTCCATTATGCGGCCGCGCATTACTACAACCCAGCAAAGGCGCAAGTCAAAAACTTCAAACCTTTCTGGGAATTTGTTTCGGGCCCAATGCATGCCGGGACTTTTGGTCCCAACGCACTTGACAATACGTTTGGCCCGGAGGTGAAGTGGAAGGGAATCCCGGATGATTTGAAAGCCAATCGCTCCCCGGCGGATGGCTATCAATTTTTTGGAGAAATCGAAGTGGACACGGAGACTCGAAGGATGACTGTGAGGCAGTTTAACATCCGCAGCGAACAAGTTTTCTCGATCGATCTCGAAGCGGAAAAGTAAGATCAGATCAACTAACTGCGTTAGTTGGCCGTGGCAATTTTAGCAATCGCGATCACAGGACACTACTGGAAAAGATGAATGCAATGATCGCGTCGACTTTGGGCCAAGGAAAGCAGGGCTTTCTCCTTGTCGCGGATGCCTAATATTCTTCTGCTGCCGTTCTCGACTCCATGGCGGCTCAAAACGGATCCATGCTCGTGCGTGTGAGGAACAATGCAGTCATTCGACTTTATCACGCGCAGTTCGGAATCTTGAGCACAGATTATTCAAGCTCGCTAATCCTCGTCTCCTGAGAAAAAGATGCCCTTCTATGCCTCTGTCGAACGGTAAAATCGAGGCCTGGCATAAGTCTCTGAAGAAGGAATGCGTGCGCCTCTCGGCCCCGCGATCATACAAGGAGGGTCAAGAGGCTGCTTCAATGCTTTGGTGAATAATAATGATGATCCAAATTATTGAGCGGGATCTCCAGTCACTGGATGGCAAGATAGACGACTCCTTCAGCTGTCAAAGCCAAAGGATTCGCGTTCCTTCAAAGGATTCTCAGGATCTTAGTGACTTTTAAGGTCGAAACGCCCGAGGGACATGACCTTGCCCCAAGCATCAGCAAAGTCAGCGACAAATTTACGTTTTGCATTCTGATCGGCATAGGTAAAAGCCAACATGCGCAGTTCGCCGCTGGTTCCGAACATCAGATCCTGGCTGGTAACTTTCCATTTTTGCTTGCCAGTCTTGCGATCAACGCCATCGAAGATTCCTTTTTGCTCGCTCGATTCTACCCACTTTGTGTTGTTATCAAGCAGATTGATAAAGTAGTCATTGCTTAATGTGCCACGGTTTTGAGTAAGCTCGCCAAACGGGACGTTGTTGTGATTAGCTCCTAAAACCCGAAGACCACCCGTGAGGGCAACCATCTCTTTACGCGTTAGGTTGAGCATATCAGCGCGCTCAACAAAGGCTTTCTCTGCCGTCAGATAGCTTTCACTCGCGTTATGATAGTTTCTAAACCCGTCCGAGGTAACTTTAATGACGTTAAAGGATGCAATATCCGTTTGCTCCTGGCTGGCATCGCTGCGGCCGGGAGTAAAAGGAATATTGATCTCATATCCAGCCGCCTTCGCTGCCTGCTCAACAGCTGTGTTACCAGCTAAGACGATGAGATCGGCAAGGGAGACCTGTCGTGTTTTACGAGCTGCGTTAAATTGGGATTTAATCGTCTCGAGTTGCTTCAGGCTTTTTTCAAGCAGTTGAGGTTCGTTAACTTCCCAGGATTTCTGGGGCATAAGCGCAACGCGAGCTCCATTCGATCCACCGCGCATGTCGGTCTTGCGAAAAGTTGCAGAAGAGGCCCAGGCTGTTTTAACCCAATCAGAAATGGATAGATCACATTTTTTGATCATATCCTTCAGTGCCCTGATGTCAGCGGCATTGATCATTTCATAGTTAGCAGCGGGAACTGGATCCTGGAAGCTATAGTCTTCCTTCGAAAAATCATTGCCCAGGTAACGCGATTTTGGCCCTAAATCCCGATGAATCAGTTTAAACCAGGCTTTGGCAAAAGCATCACCAAACTCCTGAGGATTGTTCAAATAGCGGGTAGTGATCTCCTTGTACTTTGCATCAGTCTTGAGCGCAATATCGGCCGTTGTCATCGTGATCGTTACTTTTTCCGAGGGATTGTGAGCATCAGGCGCGAGATCTGCCTCGTCAATGTTTTCTGGGAACCACTGAAACTTGCCGCCAGGACCTTTAGCAACTTTCCAATTATACTTGTAGAGGTTGCTTAGATATTCATGAGTCCATTGAACGGGCTTTGATGTCCACGATCCTTCGATACCACTTGTGTTTGCATTTGCACCCTTTGCCTGTAGGCAATTGCCTTTAGAATCTTTACACTCTTCTGGCGCTGGTTTTCCGTGCATCTTGCCGAAAGTGTGTCCGCCGGCAATCAATGCCACGGTCTCTTCGTCATTCATGCCCATGCGGCCAAAGGTAATTCGTATCCGTTCAGCCGAAAGTGCTGGATCTGGTTTGCCATCAGGACCTTCTGGATTTACGTAGATAAGCCCCATCACAGAAGCAGCGAGCGGAAGCTGCAAATTGCCTTTTTCGTCAAAGCGCTCACTTTTCAGAAACTCGTCTTCAGGTCCCCAATAAACCATATCAGGAGCCGTATCATCCACTCGTCCCCCTGCGAACCCAAGAGTCTTAAACCCCATATCCCTCATGGCTATATCACCAGCCAGGACCATAGCATCCGCCCACGAAAGATTCGGATAATACTTGTCGACGACAGGCTGGATCAGCAGACGAGCCTTATCTAAGTTGGCATTGTCTGGCCACTGCGCGAGGGGATAAAAACGCATCTGACCGCCGTCCGCCCCTCCCCGACCATCGATAGCACGGAATGTACCTGCGCTATGCCAAGAAAGGCGAATAAAGAGAGGCCCATAGTGGCCATAATCTGCCGGCCAAAATTCTTTTGAATCCCTCAGGACGGCCGTCATGTCCGCCTTAACCTGCTCGAAGTCGAGTTTGGCAAAAGCTTTGCGATAATCGAAGGCAGAGCCGAGTGGATTGTCGGGACTTTCATTCTTAAGCAATGGAGCAAGATCAACCACAGGTGTGGCTGATGGCCCTTCAATGATCAATCGAGGAATCGTTTGATCAATAGAGGAGCTTAAATCGCGAACGGCGGCAGGTATCGCAGGGCTTGTGGCGGGAGGTGCTTTTGATCTGGCATTATGAGCCTCTTCTTTCCCATAGCCTGGGAAAGAATAGCCAGGTGCCATCATGAAGATAGACGAGCTTAAAATAAAGCGATTGGTAATTTTCTTCATATACGCGCTTCCTTTCAATCGAGGTGGACTGGATTATTCGTGATGGATTCGGAAGGGAGCTGCCCTTAGTTACAAAGTACCTGCGTGATCTAAGTTTTATTATTATCCGATGCGTCATAAGTGATTTCTGGCTGATGGGTAATATCAAGTGTGCGAAGCCCGAGAGCTTTCACAGAAAAGCTGGCGCGCGATAGCTGGTTTTGTTGCGTTTGCAAACGCTGAGCAAGAAATTAGCTGGATTCGCGAGGTATCATGCAGCCATTGAATGGAAGATTTCAGCCGAGTTTATACCCTCGGCTCGGCTCTTAAAGGTGACCGCAGTGTGGATAACCTAGAGACGCGGAATTCGGACAGAAAAAGTGGTACTCTTTAGTTTATAAAGAAAGAACCACCAAAACAGGCAGAACGGCCTTGCCCACATTTCATTTGAGGACCAATATGTTTTCTCTCAGATTCTGTGCAAGCACAACGTTTATAGCTGCGATTCTCCCAAGTGCTTGCCAATCTACCGGTAGCGGAAAATCAAGCATTAAAGATGATGTAGAGCTTAGTGCACCGGACTGCCCTGCGGGGACTGATTATGTTCCCTTGTCCTTAGCGGAGCCGCCTGATCCCAATGTCGAGTTCACCCCTAAAGAAACTATAAAAGACGGCACTCCACATCTATGGCCTACCGGATATGAGACGGCTTTACAGCTCCGGGTTGATGCCTGCATAGATAACAACGATAATTTCAAGGTCTTACGCATCATCAGCAGACAATACATCAGCGGCGTGGGCGTGTCTATATATAGAGAATACAAGGCAGACTCAGGTATAAAGGCAGAAGGCATCATAGAAGCCCTCAATGGCGATGTTTCAAAACTCCTCATTTTTGTCCCGAAATCAGAACCAGGAGAATCAAGCTTCAAGATCACTGGGACGGTGGTAGGCGGAGATCAGCTGACGTACATCTTCGAATCTTCGGAATCTGATCCAGAAAAGGCGGAAGGCCGCATTTTCACATTTGGCACTTTAATTTCTGCCAACCCCTGGGCTGGTAAAGGTGAAGGGCCTTGTTCGGGAGACAAAACACTCCAACAGTACAGGCACCTCGTTAAAACATCAAACGGGGAGATTGACTTTACCGTCGTCGGCTGTGAGTTCTATAGTTATGGGACTAGACGCCTCGAGTGGCGCAAGGCCTGGTTGAAGGACAGCGGAGCGCCAGCTGGATTCGCCAATAAAGTTTTCACCTTCTCCCCGGATGCGAACTCTAAAGAGAGCCGCTTCGACTATAGTTTCACTCATCATAACGCTTGCGAGTGGCACTCCTTCATACTCCCGCATGCAAGCTATGGGATGACCGCTGCTATTCGTCCAGGCAATATAGGGGGCAATTCAACGGAATGCGAGCAGAAGAAGTTCGCCCCAAGGACCAAAATAGAAGAAAACAAAGGCTTCGCCTTTGCCTATGGTGGCCAGCCGACCTTTATTAAAAATGTCGATATTAAAATAGAAAAAAAGGCATTAAAGGCCATACCCTAAACGCTTCACAGCCTTGAGCTAAGCTTTTCTCACTTCTGGGTCCTTGTTTTGCGCCCTTTTTTTCTTAGATCGATAGAGGCTTTGTATCGTTTGCAAGACTAATTATCAGAGGAATCACTATGATCAGCACACACGCGTGGCTCCCCCTTTGTTTAATAGTTGGATCCACCTTTATAGCATGCAAGAAACCTACAAATAGCGCTAGCAAAGCTTTAGCAGCTGGCCCCTACACCCACACTCTGAGCGATCTCAATGAATACTATGCATACGCTGGTCGCTCCGGCAGCTCAACCGTTGTCAAGTTTACAGTCGACATCAAGGCCGAAGGCGCGCCGATCTATTTTCAGAACACGACCCGCTACCCTTTCCACGCCGACTTTTTGACTGAAAATCTGGCCAAATACAAAAATATGTCCTTCGAGGAATACGTGAAATTTGTCTTCGGTGGTCCTGATGCCGAAGGCAAGGAGCTCTCTGCAGGCGCCGTCATGTATTCGGAATCCTACCAACTGACTCCGGACCAGGTGAATGGGACCGTAGCCTTTGAGTATTATCTAGGGGAGGAGGGCAAGGCTGCTTCGGCTGAGGACTACCAGAAGCAATTTCCATTTATAGAACAGGCTTACAAAAATATTGTCGTGGCCATGCCTTTTGCCAAAGATCGCATCGCCATCTTCTTACCTAGTAAGATTCGCTTCAGCGCGGCGTCTACTATCAAGCTGTTCAAAGATGCGAAAATACCCATCCTTTGGGACTCAGAAAAGTTGCGTAAAGATTTTTTCAAGACTGGCGACGTGGAAGTCTACCATCCAGCTAGCTCTTATGGTTACCTTCGCATAATATCGGCTGAAGATCTTGCGGCAGGTAATTACTCATCGAAGGAAATTCTGGTGATGAGCGATATTCCCCTGGATATCGGTCCAGTTTCCGGCATCATCACCTCTATTCCCCAGACTCCCCTTGCCCATATCATGCTGCGTGCGGTGAATCAGAATATTCCCGATATTTTTCTGCTTGGAGCCCTTGAAAATGCTGACATCGCGCGCAACGTCGGCAAGCTGGTGCAGTTCGTCGCTAACGCTGACAAGACTTATACTATTAAGGGTGAAGCCGAGCTTGGTGCCGAGCTTAAGCAGCAGGCCGAAGCTTACTTCAAAGGTAGAGTGCCCCAGCTTCCGCCTTTGGCTTCCAACCTCTCAGAAAATGGACTGATGTCCTGGGTAAGTGCTCCTGTCGCTCTTCCTCAGGTGAGCTCCTATGGAGCCAAAGGCGTGAACTTCGCCCTACTCGACCTGGCCCTTCGCAAGAGCGGCGTTGATCGCACGGACTATGACGGCGGATTTTTGATACCTTTTTCTTTCTATGATCGGCATACTTCAAACAAGTTCACAGCTGAAATGTGTACAAAGTCCCTTAAGGATTGCAAAGAAGAAACGGGCCTAAGCTGTGATCTTCCCTTTGCAAAGTGCTCTGAACTTTCATCAAAAGGCACAAGCCTAAAGGACTTTGTCAGCTCCATGATCAACCCTGTCTCCACTCCTGAGATGAATGACTACAAGGCACGTCGTCAGTATCTGGCCTTTATTCGAGTACTATTTGAAATAGCTCCGATGAACAGCCAAGATCTTGCACTGATCAAGGCGCAGATGACCAAAGGCTACCCCGCCACGACCCGCATTCGCTTCCGTTCGAGCACCAATGCGGAAGATCTACCTGGCCTCAACGGTGCCGGTCTCTATGAGTCCAAGTCGGGTTGTGTTCAGGACGATATCAATGAGGCAATGAACCTTGGTAAGAATGAAGCTTCGGCTTGCCGCACCCCGCTTGAACTCAAACGCATCAACCAGCGCCTACCTAAATTGGATGCTGAAAAAGACGCCGCGACAATTGCTGATCTTAAGAAGGACCTCACTCAAAAGTATCGAGTCGATAAAAACATTAAGAAGGTTTGGGCTAGCCTTTGGACTGACCGCGCTTACGTTACACGGGACTATTACAATCTTTCCCACGACCAAGTTTATATGGGAATTCTTGTTGCTCCGGCTTTTGTGGACGAATCAGCCAATGGGGTGGTTGTGGTAGGAGATACCGCAGAAGGGGTTGAGATCACTGTTTCGGCACAATTCGAAGACTTCAGCATCACCAACCCTATCATCCGGGGAGCATCACCTGAGTATTTCATGGTCGTGCGCAAGGCGGACGGCAGCTTGAGCCCGACGGTTTATTATCGCCGGAGCAATCTGGTCTCGGGCAAAGTTCTGAACGATGAGCAAGTGAAGAGCCTCGCTTTCCAGGTCTCTATTGTACATAATAATCAAAAGGCCAACTTGGGTGATCGCTTTACTGGTAAGACCGACCTAGAATTTATTGTCGATGCGAAAGGGCAAGTGTTGATCAAACAGGCCCGTTCACTGCCTAAGTCAATCGATGGAACTTTCAGCCGTGATCAATAATGCGGAGCTTCCTTTTATCAAGCTTGCACTAGGGGCCGGGTACCTGCGAGGTATAAAAAAAAGTGGCTTTTCACTTAGGGTAATTCCTCTTTACTTCCGGTCACTTAAATGGAGCATCTAGCACTTCCTAAAGTCAGAGCAGCGCCGAATCGATAAGGAGAGAGGCCGCAAACTAAACGATACGAGTGGAGTGACAATCTTTATGCGCGTAAGTTTACGAGTACTCTCGCTCTTCGTTGCCCTGGCAGCTTGCAAGGGTGGCCTGCTGAAGCCTAGAGGAAATGATGTCGAGAAGAGCAGTCAGAGTGAAGTTGAAGGAAGCAGCAAAGAAGATCCCCACCGTCAAGACGCTGCTTCTCAAACCGCTTCCGAAGCAGACGGAATTAAACTACTTGAAAACGCTTTGGCAAACATTGGTGTAGATGGCTCATCTGCTGGTTCACATATCGCGGTGACATACTCCAACAATGAAGAGGCCGAGCTAGAAAAAGCCTTTTTCTCGGCCTTTTGGAACGGACGGTATGAGCAAATCGAGGGTCTTAAACAGAACTACCTAGATTATAAGGAGAAGCATCCACCTAGCGCCTTCATCGAATCCCGACTCGGCTATATCAACCTTTGGAAATGGCAGGAACGTTACCGTAAAACGGTACTCGACGGGAGCTTGCCTAAATCCGTGAGCGACTGTACCAAACATTTCATGGCAGCCTTTGAGCTCGCTCCTAAAAACATGGTTATGCGCGGTTTCGGCTCTAATTGCCGCATGTTCAAAGCTCTTATGGAACAAAATAATCAGGAACTTTACGAAGCCACTCAGACTGGAGTTGAAGCAATCAAAGGTCTGAGCGAATACGCACCCTTTGCTCTCAGCTATTCATTTCTGCTGGCCTCCAGTGATTCTCCGCGCTTTAAAATTGGTACGGCCATGCTCCAGAGGGTGCTCGATGTCTGCTTTGCACGCAATCTCGATCGAGAGAATCCTGATATAAGAGATTTGCAAAAATCGCCAGAAGTTCTGGGGCGTCCCTATCAGTACTTCTGTCGCAACACTCTCATGGCGCCGCATGCTACCGAGGGCTTTCTCTTCACTATTGGCGATGCACTCGTCAAAGCTAATCAGCTCAAAGCCGCTGCCGTTATGTATGAAAACGTCCGAGCCAGTTCAGGCTTTGCGACTTGGCCCTTCCGCTCGCTTGTGGAGCAACGTTTAAGCGAACTCGAAGCCAATCATAAGGATTTTAATCTACCCCTTAGCATGCTGGAAAGACCAAAGCATCTGACGATGGCTGTGGGGGGAGCTGTGGCCTGCACGATCTGTCACCATGCTTCACCAGAGGAGATTCCACTTATCCTGCAAAACTTCGACTCCGCAGTTCAGACTAAGGGAACAATGTCGGGAAGTATATTTCTCAATCCTCCAGCCGCCGAATAGAAATCAGCTGAAATTAAGAATCCTGCTCAAAAAGAACGATCTCTCCGACAATAGGGAAGCCGCTTATCTTCCCTTTCGATTCTTTGCCAATTTTCAAGATTAGCTAGCTAGCCTCGTTCCGAGAGAAGCTGTAAACCAGTGCTGTCTCACCTGCTCGATCACTTCTAAGGTATGAGGAATTACTCTATGCTAGGCAAATTTGTGGTTTCATTGTCTTGTCTCGTAATTAGTAGTCTTATTGGCTCCTGGGCATTTGCCGATAGTGACACAAAAGTTGGAGAAAGCACTTCCTGCTCAGATAATCCTGAGTATCTGTTTCCTTCCATCAATGCTGTCCCATTTGCTAATGTTGTCGTGGGTGAATCGCGCGAGTTTGAAGTCACAAAAACGGAGGATGGACTTAAGATCGTGCATGTAGGGAATGCCGCTAGCGTTCGCTTTCCTTCTATTGTGGCAGTTAATAGATCAGTCGAACTGATTCTCGATCAGCCGGGCACGGACTACTGCATAATCTCAGCTGTGGCGAGTTGGAACGGTACAATCAAAATCGACTCTCGTTTTAAAGATAAGATAAACATCGTGTCGCGCGTTGGCGCCATCGAATTTTGATCTTCGGCTTTTGGCTCTTGATAAAACTCTTATCCGAACAATGAAATTACTACAAGGATATCTCAAGGAATAGCTTCCACTACAGTCCGAAAGTAAGCCGGCAACTCAGGACGCATATACCACACCAGGGAAAAGTCGACGAGCAGCTTTTGTTTCAGTTTAAGCTTTTCCAACTTGAACTGACTTGATACCGCAGAGGCGAAGTCTTCGGCCAAGACCGAGTAGCCTAAGCCGGCTCCAATCATCGATGCCAGCGCATCAGTATTATTGGCAAAGTGCCTATCACCACCAATCGGCTCGATTGCAGAAATCTGTCTTATAAAATCAAAGGTGAACTGATCGCTTTCCGAAAAGTCAACGATGCTTTCGTTAGCGATGATGTCGTCGACAGTTCTCTTTTTCCAGGCTTCTGGAACATAGAGGGCGAAGGATTCAGCTTTGAGCACTTTCCTGTCGAGTTCTTTCGGCGCCAGATGGCTTGGAATGATCGCGAGCTGAGTTTGCCCCGCGCGCAGCTTGCTGAGGCCAAGCTCAACCGAATCTTCAATCTCAAAGGTAAAGCGCAGCTGAGGGAAGCGCGTAACAAGCGGACTGCAGCTCGGGATAACCCGAGATCGCATCATGCTCGATGGACCAGTGATAGACAGCCTCTGGATCACCCTTTCTTTGATGCTACCCGATGTTTTACCCTCTCCTTCGAGGGCAGCCAGAGTCTCGCCCTCGATTTCGAGAACCCTTTGACAATACCGCAGCAGAGCCTCTCCTTCGGAGGTGAGGCGCATGCCCTTGCGAGAGCGCTCAAATAAAGCCAGTCCCAGCTGGCTTTCCAGACTCTTGATGCGCTGAGTGACTCCAGTTTGAGTAATAAGAAGCAAGTTGGCCGCCTGATGCACGGTTCCCTTCTGGGCAACGGCGAGAAATGCTTGCAACTGCGGGCTCATGAGACTCATAGACCCTCGACCGAAGTATGTTGAAAGACGTCCTGGATTAAGCGTGGTCTATGACCACATTTAGTCATCATATAGTGATATAAATGAATTATCCATATCATGACGAAAAGTATACTGTGAGCCTTAGCAAGGTGAGCTTGAAACCTTCGCCAAATAAGGACAAATAAAATGAAGAACCTTTCCCTCTGCTTCGCCTCGGCCCTAGCCCTCACTGCCTGTTCACTCGATTCGAGCAGCGGCTCTAAACAACCTTCATCTACTCTGAGTCAAAATCAGGAGCATGGGAATGGAGCTAAGGCCCCACCCGGAGTTCACGGCATGGTAATCTTTGGCGAAAATGAAATCTTCGCTTCGCACATTCCCATGTTTATGATTCCGCATGATTGGCAAGCTCTCTTTAAAGTCACGCTCAGCCACCCTTCCGTCGATGCCATGGCTGTCTATAAGAAGGCGCGCGCTCGCAACGGAAGTCTCTTGACGGTGCAGCCTAAGCCGTTTGTCTTGCCTCCACTTCTAAAAGGGGAGACAAAATCTTTTGAAGCTAATCTTTTCCTTGGAAACTTCGAGGATGGAGGTAAAGAGATTCTCTCTGGCATCACGGTCAGGGTCGAGAAAGTTTTAGAAGTGCACCATCTCTCGCCGGATAACGTAGCTTTGACTTCGCTCAACTATTACCTTGTACAAGATGGGAAGACCGGCTACCTCGTTCACCAAATCAGCGCTCCCGACAATTTTGATCAGATTATTGCCGTCGACATGCCAGCTCAATTTTCTCTTCCCGCTTCTGAAAAGCTACCCGTCTTGAATCTAGAGTATGCTGACAATCTCGATACCAAGCTCAAGAATGGCCAATCTTTCACTCTTACACCCGAAGGCAAGCTAATCCAAAATTCGATGCCAGGAGCCTCAACTCTAAATGTAAAGAGTGCTTTCTACTGCACCGTAGGCCCCGATTTTTTTAATCGCTGCGACTAAGGATAGCACCCAGATGGAAAGATCAAGCTTAAAAATAGCGGCTTTCTTGCTTTCGCTGTCTTCGATGGAAGCCAGAGAACCTCTTACGGCCGCGGATGCTGGGGAGGCCACCCTGCAGATGCAACGCTTCGGTGAGAACGTGCTAATCCTGCGCCAGAGCAAGAGCGTGCATTACGAAGCCCCCTTTATGTATCTGCTGTTCGGGAAGGAGAAGGCTCTGCTTCTCGATACGGGAGCTGAAGTAGATTCTGGTTTTCCTCTTTGGACAACGGTCGAAACTCTGATGCAGGAGCGTTACGGCGCAAGTCGCCAATCCGTTGAACTCATCGTCTCCCACACTCATGGGCACTCCGACCACATCGGCGGAGACGCACAGTTCGCTTCGAAACCAGGGGTCCGCCTCGTCAGCCCGAATGAGGCTCCGCAATTTTTTGGAATTAAGAACTGGCCATACGACATCGGCGGTATCGATCTTGGAGATCGCACTATTGATGTGATTCCCATCCCTGGCCACGAAGGACGCGATCTGGCTTTTTACGACGAAACATCGCAACTGCTCTTCTCTGGTGACAGCCTTCTGCCGGGGCGGATATACATCAGAAACTGGCCGCTGTTCCGTCAAAGTCTCGATCGCCTTGTCAATTTTCTTGGAACGAAGCCAGTAGAGTACATACTCGGTGCCCACATTGAACTCGGTCTAGGTGGGCGTGAATATCCTGCCGGAACTCTAGTTCAAGAAGAAGAACTTCCCCTCATCCTTCGCAAGTCCGACCTGCTACTCATGCAAAAGAGAGTAAGGGCCCTCGAGCCTAACCCGAAGCGCGAAGTTCAGCCGCATTTTATTCTCGTTCCCGTCCCTAGCTAAATCAAAGGAATGCGTTGCTTATTCGTGGGACGAGCCATCAGCCTGTGAAGCGTTAAGCAGGTGTCAAGAAGTTTGGCAGTCCACATCCACCCCTAAGAGAGGTCGAGAGTCTGCGCTTGAGAAGCTAATATCTCGATTGTCAAATGTCTGGCCAAATTTGAGCCTGCTAGAGCTTCAATTCTGTTTTGAAATCCCTTCCTTCCGTCCCCGGAGTCCTGGCACCTCACTTGCAATCTCAAGCGAACATTCGCTAGACGAATCGTCGACCACAGAAAATTAAAGGGAGCGAGAGAGATGCTGAAGCGGGCTTGTATCGGAGGAACCTTGTTGCTTTTCATTCTGGCGGCCGCTTGCAAGAAGAATAAAGCTTCGGACTTGACCGAAGAGCTAACTGAGGACGAGCGAGGCGATGGGATGCGGTTGGCGCTGCTTCAGCTCCGTGAGGGATTGACCGAAATGCCCATGGAGCAGCTGCTTAATTCAGGCGCTTTGAAGCCAAGCGATCCAGTGATCGATCAGACTCTAACGCGCAACCTCCGCGAAGGTCTCGTGGGCAGCGCCCGCTACCTGCAAAGCATTCGCGAAGGCGAAGCGAGGGTGATGAGAACGGATCGCTATGCGGTCGAGCTTTCTCAGGGACCATTTAAGATTAAGGGCTGGTCCGGGGAGTTTCCCTTCGATCTCAAGGCCGGTGGACACATTGAAATTTCACGTCCCTTCCCAAGTCGCGAAGCGGCTGGTTCAGCGGCCCGTCCTTCCCTGGATGAGCTGCCTTATTCAGTTGAGAATGTCTTGCGCCTGGATCCCGGTACCTATGTTTCCATTCCGGTGACGGGCCGTCTGGCTCTTGAGGCGAATGGTCGCACCCTCTCACAGGCTTTTCAACACGCTGATGAGCTTGCTAAATTTATCACAACCTCAGCGACAGGGACCCTCTCGGGCGCTGCTCAGGGGACTATGGTCGGAAGTGGCTTTTTTCAACTTCAGCTCGTGCGTTTGGATGAGAACAAAGTCCGTGTGCGCGTTACTTCTGGATCCGACTGGAACGGTGCGGCCAGTGGCAAGCTTGATCTCGCTGGTGGCTTCCGCTATGTGTTTCTGCCTTCGGCACCATTGCAGAAAATTCGTGATTTTAAGGAAAAAATTGAGCAGGGCATCAAGCACAACCCGGCACGTGACTCCCTGACTAACGTACGGCAGAGAATCGAGGCCTTTAAAAAGGAAGCCTCGAACGAAGTTCGGGCGGTCATCGACAGTGTTCCGGGCGAAGTGAAAGTTCCGGCACTTGAACAATTGCTCAATCAAGCGAACCAGGCTGTCGACACTGCAGTCGCCCATGCCGAGCAAACCGAGGCGAGTCTGGCCAAGCTGGATCAAACTATCTTTGGACGAGCCGATGCAGCTGTAGAACAGGTGAATTCTGCTTACCAGTCGAAACTTGCTCCAACGGTGGACGCGCTCAAGTCGCATTCTAACCGCGTGCTCGATATGAAGGCAGCACTCGAGCTTCGGGCTGACTTCAAAGATAAGGTTCGCAATATTGCTGATTATGTCTTTGACCTCAGTTCGCCTGAGGGGCGTCAGGCCTTTGAACGCGCTTTCTTTGGTCGGACCGTTTGGATGTCGGCTGCTGCCGAGCCGACATCCCAGAAACTGAGCGGCCAGCTTTTCTATGACCTGACGGCGGCTGAGTCGATCGCTGCAGAGGACGAAGGCAAAGCTTCCCGCCGCGTCGAGCGGCTGGCGACCGTCATGGGTGAGCTGCGAGAAGATCACATTGGACTTGGCTTTCAGAGCGTTTACTTCAAGGCCGGTACGGACCGCTATCTGAAAGAGAATCGGGTGGCGCTACGTGATAGCAAAGGTCGCCACGAGGACTGGCTGTCTCGCGTCTGGGAATTCAACCACGATGTGAAAATCGGCAACTTGGGTGCTAAGGAAACCTATGCCAGCGGTTTTCTGACTCCGGTGCAAGATGATAAGCTTGCTTCTGGCGCATACTGGTTCACCTGGAAGGGTGCTTTTGGTACTCGGGAGAAGGCTCCCGTGAAGCGCTCACTGGAAACAGCTCATATGCTGCTTGGGCCACTCGCCGTGCGGCACGGGGTGCCGGCACTCTATGCAGGCGAACATCCGGGACAGGTGGACGCACGCTTCAGTGTGGTATTTCATGGTGAAGCTCTTTCTGCCATTTTTGATGCGAATAGGGCCACCGATGCTCTGCTGTGGAAAGCTATGGCGCATCTAGCCCAAACTGTAAATGCTGAGGAGATTGGTCTGCCTTTCGCCGATACCGCGATGCAACCCCAAGGCCTGGCAACGATCCCCGGTGCAGTGGAAGCTTGCGAGGTGGTGGCTCTCTACTGGGGACGCCTCTACTGCTCGATCTTTCAGGAAGACTTCCTGAAGAAACTCCATCAAGTGCGGCGGAGCACGGACCCAGTGGCTCGCTTGGCGTTTTTTGAACAGTATTATCGAACCGGCTTTCTCTTCAATCGCTTGGGAGCCAAACTTCTGGTTCGCTTCATGGCTGAACTTATGGAAAGGCTGGAGCTCAGTGATAGGGTGGAGCTGGATGTGTCAATTGTCAATAATGATAATCCTTCGATGGCGGCCAGCCCCAGTCTAAAAAGTGGGAAGTCGCGAGAGATTCAGATGCTTGATTCACTTGATCTGCTTGAGGTAGGTCCGGTGCGGTGAGTAGCGTCGGTAAGGTCGTGCTGCATCTTCATCGAGCAGCACATCTTTCACTTTGACGAATTGCCAGTTAATAAGAGCCCACGGCGCAACTTCCCGGGCTGTTTCACGCCTGTGAGACAGCCCGGGATTTTTATCGTCTTGAAATCATTGTATTATATAGACATCAAAATAAATCATCAAATAGTGAAAATAATGAATTATTCAATCAGATAGGTTTGCTGATATTCCATCATCTGTCAGTAGAAACAAAGCACTCACTAAGGATGAAGCCCATGAAAAGCCTATTGAATAGTCTCGCTAAACCTCTCAGTCTCAGTCTATTCCTTGCTGCAGGCTCCGCGCAGAGCGCAGAGCTGATCCCCCAAATTGACTGCAGCGGCAGCATCAAAGTTCTGAAAACCAGCGAAGCTTTTGGTAAGGCTGATGCTTACGGAAATTATCAGATTCTCCGTCCCGGCTTAGTAAGTTTCAAAGCAGAGGTAGAGTTTGCTCCCATCACAGCTGCTTGCGAAGACGCAGTGAGCCAGCTAGGAATAAAGCCCTATGTAAAGTCTGAGATGGTATTTCAAGGAACGCTGGCCCAAGGATCGACTAACATTGCCCAGAAGCTGGCTGACGAAATTGTGGGACAGACTCTCTCATATCAACTTGTCGTCAAGGCAAATGAAACGGGCCCTAACTTCCCGACCAAAATTTTGGCCGCTAAGGTAGGACCTGAAGTTAAGTTCGTGGGGAGCAGCGATTTGGGCCCAATTTCTCTAAGCTCGTTTGCTAGTGAGAACATCGTTCTTTCCTCTGCTCACGCGCCAAAGGCATTTAGCAGTCTCAGCGATGCCGATAAGCTGGCTGACGCTACTCTGATTTTTAACGAGCCAAAATTTTTGGCGAATATTGGTTCTGAAGCTGGGCTGTTGGAGAGCTTTCTCAAGAAGACTCTGATTCCTGAAGGTTCGGCCGCGAAGAAAGCCTATCTTGATCTGGTGACTTCTGCTCTTTTAACGAAGATTGCTCCTGATGATCAATATCTTGTCTTGAACTTAGATGGTGATAAAACCATCGGCGATTTGATCAGCAAGCTGGCGAGTGGACCCGGGGTTTCGACAACGGAGGAAAAAGCTCAGCTGCTGCTTACCTTTCCAGGTGTCCTTTATGGGTATGAGACTTGCCTCGCTGAAGACGCAGACGTGTTGCTCGGCTTTTTGTCTAAGGCACAGGCTTTTCAAGCAGCCTGGACAGGTCATGGAAGTAGCTTAGAAGTTGTACTGGAAAAGCTCGACGAGGGTGGAACCTGTGTCTACCAATCGAGCCTTAATGACGAGATGCAAGGGCTTATCGGAAGCGCACTAGGGAAAATTTGAGCAAGGCCCATAGAGAACTCGAATATGGGTTCTCATTTGAATATGGTGCCCTACTTTGCCCAATAAAGCTCTTGCTCTGCTTCTATGGCATGTAGTACAGATGTGCTACTCGATTAGTGAGAAAAATCACCGCTAAGGAAAAAAAATGAAGCACACATCGATCTCGGTAAAATCTGGTTTTTTCGCTGCCATGGTCCTGACGTTAAGCCTAGGTGCCTGTAGCAATCAGGAATCAGATAATTCTCTCCTGGCAACAGCCCCAGCTGCTAGCCTAGCTAAATTCAGTATCGATCATAGGGTTACTGGGCAACTCCCAACTGCCCCCGCTGGGATCGAAGGCGAAACCTTCATTTTTGCTAAGAGTGACGATGGGGTCCAAATGAAATCAGGAAGCGGCTCGTACCAGACTGAATGGGGTACTAGCGCCATCAATATGCAAACCCTTCTTATTACGAATGAGGATTTTCAATATGGCTCCAATGAATACTCGCCCGAATCTGATCTAACTCTATGGTGTGATCAGCTCGTATCCACTGTCATTTCGTCCCTAAATTCCGCAATGGCTGTAAGTCCTGAGCAAGAGCTAGTAGCTGCAGGAAGCTGGTCGGCGGCTCTCAATTCACTTTATAATCAAAAATGTAAATAATAGGCATCTCATAGATATTTGTGAGTGGGGTGGGGGTGAAGAGTCCCCCGATCTCATCCCACTTTCTCCGGAGCCTTAATTCAGACTTAGGGCGTTTTTGCCTGCTCATACTTCACTTCGACCTTGGCACCAGCTGCCAGAACACTAGCCGAGAGGAACGAGATGGCATTGTTCTTCCCATCATAAAACCAGAGATCTCGCGTCGCCGGTTTTTCATTCACATTCACGGTAATGGTCCTGGGGTCTGCAGGCTTTTCGGCAAGTTTAAAGCTCAGATTGCGCTTGGTGATCTCGCTTGTCAGCGTGGTAAAAATCTGAACGAAGTTGGCGCTGCAAACGTCAATGAGCGAGCCATTCAACTTCTTACTCAATTCGATGTACTCTTGGCCTACAGCTTCGATCGTACACTCATCAGACTCTACTGAGTCGGCCATAGCAACAACAGCGCTGACATTAGCTTTGAGGGCGTTGGCAGGATCAAAGTCGACCGCTAGATTTCCGTCATCTTCCCCGTTCCCCGTGGAAAATAGCACCACCTCAAGCTTTGCACCTGGCCGAAACGCCAAAGGAGCTGCGAGAGCATCACCTGCTGCGTCCACATACTGCTCGGCAAATCCATTGGCAAACAATGTACCGAGGAGACCGATGATGTCGGTGGGACCAACGGCTTGATCGATGAAGCCGATTTTTGCGGCCGCTAGATCAGGTAGTACGAGGGGCTCATTAGTCATGAAGTGAATCTGAGTATCCATCGCTGTGGATAGCGCTTTGCCCAGAATATTCAACTGCGCTGCGAGCACATCGATTCCTCGACCATCACCCACCGCTGCATCTGTAGCGATGACCAGATCCAATTTTTGATCAACCGTGAAGGCATTAGTTAGTAGCACTTTTTCTGGCTCTTTTGGGGTTTCTGCGGGAACGATCTCAGGCTCTTTCTCCAAGACGACAGCACTTTGGTCGGCACTGATTCCCGTGGCATCAATCCTTTCAGCCTTCGCCGGTGGCTTTGAGCAAGCAAAACCTCCCAGTGACACAAGGGCGAGCGAACGGACAAATAGATTGGTCGCTTTCATGGCTTTACCTCTAAAGTGCGATGGTCGAGTCTCTTAGTCTGCAAACCCGCTTTTGCAACTCATATTCCACTCGACGCTTTCATTTTGAACGAGGCTCAAGCGGTGAAATCAACTCAGCTTTTAAAATCATACGAAATTGTAACTATTTAATTTTATTAGTTTAGTAAGGGTTTTACGAAACAGAGTTTCGGCAATGTCTCACTCTTGTCGAGGCTTTAGAAAATGTTTAGCGAAATCGAGGCAGAAATAACAATGTTAGGCGCTCAACAGGAGGATGAATTTATAGGGCCCATAGCGCGCTCGGGCTCCAGCGAGAGTCTATGTTGGAAAGCGGCGCTGTTGATTTCAGCAGCCACACTCCAGCCTGAAGCCGCCAATGAGCGATATCGGCTCGCTGTCGTTAGTCGCGATTTCAATGAGATAAGGTCTAGTAGAAAGAGTTAGTTCGAGTTCGTTCGATTGCCTGCGTAGCTAAAGCGGACGGCTGGCGCCTTTACGCTGAGCTTAATAAACTTTAGCCAGGGTTACAAAGGCGAGGTGCAAAAGACGTATGACGTGCGGCTGCTCGCCTTCGTGCTGCTGTTGCACGACAGCATACGACTCCTGCATGCAAACCTCCCATCTTCTAATGGGAGGTTTGCATGCAGAAGCTCAATTAAAGATTCTAGCTTCTCACATGGAAGCGGCAACGATATCTTCCACAGCCTTGCGGATGCCGTCTAGATCGGCATCCATGGCCGCTGCCACGAGATCTTTTACAGCATCAAGGATAGCCGCTACATCGGCCGCTCCAGCAGCATCGACAGCAGCAAGACCAAATCCACCGAAACTTTGACCGATAGCGGTAGAGGTAAGATTGCTACGCGCAGTCGCAATGCTCTGAGCATTTTTAGAGTCTACTGCCACAAGTAAATTGTTTACAGAGTCGTTGAGAGCAGATTTACGATTTGCAGGAAGCTGAGAGGCATCAATGATGCTACGCGAAGCACTCGTGGAGCTTTCAAGGGTAGCGAGAGCTTTCGGAGCAGGGCCTGTGCCTGCACCTATTGGATTACTAACCTGACCGGCATTGGCGGAGCTTTCGTCTCCAGTCTCGCTTTGGCTAAGATTTTCAGTGTTTGTTTCGACTTGTTCGTTCTGAGCAGTGGGTATCTGAGCTTTGCCACTGGTGCCGCTGTAATTACTTCCATTGCTGCCACAGGCGGTCAGAGCTGTGAGCATGATTCCATGGACAAGAAAAGCTATACGCATAATAAATACCTCTTCACTGGGAGACGGTGATTGCACTTTCCTCTTGCATCGACTGTTCCACGGAAATAGCCAGTAAAAGTAGGGAGTTATCTTCAAAGAAAAGCACGTTTTTATAGACAGGCTCGAGGGCTAAGTAAGAATTAGCGAACTTAATGCTTGAAAAATATTACTTGAAGAACATTTTTGGGGGATTTCTGGCGGCGCCTAATCTGTAGCCACTCTTTCTGCGTCTCTTGAGATCGAACCCCAACTTAATGCAAGCTCTTCATGACATCCACCACGCACGAGGCCGCCGATATCCAGCTGAATTGCGCGAGCTGGTTCAGCAGGGGAGATTGTCAGGCATTCGTCAAATCGATTTAAAGCAGAAGCACGTGAGTAGCATGTAGCGGTGAGCAATCTCAAATCTGACTAGAAAATGATAGTTCGCAAGAATTTATACACAGGTGGCTTGACAATTTCCTCTGTAGAAGTGACCGCTTCCGATTCAAACCACTTTTCTTAATCTCCAGTAGGCCATAATTATTGCGAAACTCTAAGCCCGAATAAAGTTGGCGCGAGCCTGGACACTTTCACTGAGTCTGGTACGCGTCTTGCTCAACTGCCTGGGTAGCACACAATCACTTTAAATCCATGAAAAGGGGAAGTTTGATGCGTTTGATTTATGTTTTAGTCCTTAGCACGGTTGCCGGAATCTCTTGTCAAAAAAGCAGTGGAGAAAAAAGCTCGTTTCAATCTACAAAATTATCTGTAGGCGTTGAGGAGTTGAATTCCTCCTTAAGCCTCAATGCAGAGAGCCAAGCAGCGCCTCCTTTTGTCACTAAAGCTGATCTCTGGTGTAACAACAAATTTGTGTCGAGTCTAGAATTCGGTCCCGAGCAACAGTCGGTCGAACTCTACTCTTCCCTTGAGAACTGTGAACTTCGATTGATTGAATTCGTAAACGTCGTAGAATACACGATAGGCAATTTATTCAGCGAAGGCATTTACGAATTCAACATAAAAGATCCTGGAACGTCAAGGTTTGCTGATAAGCGGCTCGTTCGATCTATTCAAGCTATCAGTGATGTCAGCGAAGAAAAATGCAAGGCAGCATGTGCGTTGAAAGAGATAAATGTAAAATTTCTTCATAGTATTCTGGAATTCAAGAACGAAATCTTGGTTGGTGACATCAATGTTAACGAACTGAATGCTCTCATAGAAAAAGAAGATGCCCCCAGCTGCGAATCTTTGAGCGGCAGATTTATTGAAAGTGGAAGTTCCAACACACCACCTTCCCTAGAAATAGTACTTAAAAACTGTACCAACACCATCGGGACAGGCGAGCTAGAATTTGGTTTTGGCCCCGTAACTCTCGATAAATTTGGTCAGCTGCCATCTCCCATCGATATCACAAATGTCATGGGTGCTATCGACAACTTTCCTATCATTCCAGCAAAAGATGGTAATAACTACACTATTCGCCTGAGCTTCGAACAACTCAAAGCCTTATTCGGTGAAATTCAAGTGAGCACGATAGAGATTCTGACCTTTGACTTTGCGGTTGCAATCCGCAACAAGCAAGGAATTTCAGGGCTCATCTATCTAATCGATAATCAGTGCAAAGCGAAAGTCTCAGGTCTCTAGGAGTATCTGCAAGGGACCCATGACGGGTCCCTAAAGCCAGACTGATCAGCCTACTGTTTTCTCACCCTAGAACCATTCTCAAGTTTCAAAAGCTAATGTATCTATAATTAATGGGCCGGGCGTGAGCCACAGTATAAGCTGGGTTGGATTCTCAAAAGAATCCTGCCGTGGAAGGTGGAATTGTCGGATCTTTTCAAGTTGCACTAAAAAAGCTTATACTCACATGCACTCTGATTGACATCAAACATGGATCCTTCATGCCAATCATTATTCTATTGTCCATTTTTTTTTCTTTCTCAACGGCGTTCGCTTCCAATAAGGAGCCGCTAGCTCTAGTTCAAGATGTCCGAGGAGATGTCACTGTCCTTAGAAACCCACTGCGGCAGAAGTCTCTAGAGTTCGAGAAGCGTGTCAATTCAGGGGTGCATCTGGCTACAGCTTATCTAGGCTGGTTTTGGGAAACCTATCCTATCTATCATTTGTCTCAACTACAGTATGGTGATCTGATCAGGACCGGAGCAAAGTCCTCAGTTCAAATGAGAATCCAATCGAGGCATGAGATCACTCTATCTGAGAATTCGTACGTTCAGATTGTACCCAATTTCAATCAGCTACTGCTGAAGAA
Source organism: Oligoflexus sp. (assembly GCA_041736305.1). Classification (GTDB taxonomy): domain Bacteria; phylum Bdellovibrionota_B; class Oligoflexia; order Oligoflexales; family Oligoflexaceae; genus Oligoflexus. The sequence goes on from JBGSTX010000171.1 coordinate 29,380, forward strand.
AGTCGCGGAGCCATCCGTCTACATTATTGCAGGAACGATGCGAATCAAAGTGCGGGTGAGTTCTAGTCCTAATGAACTTACGGCTCGGTCGGCGTCCATGATAGCGAATATTAAGGGTGGGGACCTACTGTTTGCTGTAAAAGGCAAGATCAGCCAGGCAATAAGTATAGGTGGCGATATCCCCGTAAGGGTCTCAAAGGAAGATCAATCTCTGTACTCGCAATCTCTCGAACACTATAGAAGCCGAAACTTCCGAGAGCTGAGCAGGCTGACAGCCCTGAACCTTAGGCAGGCGGAAGTAATGTCTGCAGAGCTCTCACTGGGCAATAAAATCGAAGCATGGGAGCCTATTACTCAGGCAGATCAATCTAATCTTGCTCGCCTCTTGGGATTAGAGAAAACCAGGTTCTACTTGGAAGGAGCAGCGCGTTTTAAAGCGACCGCCGTTAGCGAAAGTGAATTGAATGACTTTTCTGACCTTTTGCCTGACTTCCAAAAAATCAAGGAAAAGATGACTTTTGCTAATATCACTGATGAGGAGATCGAGGAAGTCCTTAACTTCGACGCAGAGGCGCGAGGCGATGCAAGCAGTTGGGAAAAACAACATTCCTTAATCTCACAAGAGGGCCCTCGCTATAAGCCAATATCCATTCGTCTGGGGTACGCGGAAGTCAGAAATATATTTGAAGAGCGATACTTCTTCACAGGCAGATCTCTGGCACTTGAACTAGAGTTCCGGCCCTGGACTCACTTGTACTCCTATCTCGCCATTTCCAGTGGTGCAGCAGATGCTGAAAAGATGGCTAACTTTCTTGGGCAAGGTGCACCGCAAAGTCTGAATTCATATTCTCATTTAGCACTGGGGTTGGGTGGACAGGTGATTTTGTGGAAGCAGCTTGCCTTGTCGATAGGAGTCGGTTTGATAAGCATTCAAAAAATGTCGATTCAGTATGAAGACCTGCCAAGCAATGTAAATCGAATCTACACTATAGCACTGGACCCCATTCCTATCATTGAAATTGGCGTTGCTACACATCTTGTGGAAGACTTGGAGCTCTTACTTCGTTATGGATCGGGATCGAGTTCCGCCCGAGTTGAAGCTAAAGATATCACTGATGCCTATCAAGCTAAGAGTTCACTTTCTTATTGGACTATTGGTTTGGGCTGGAGAACTAGATAGCATAATGTCACCTGGCTCTCTGGCCCGGGACCTCGCGATCGATGGTCACTGCATGCCGATGCTCACGGCCGGGTCTGCACCGAGGCTCAAGGCTGGTGGACGTCGGCCGCCGTCCCCGACGCCAGCCAACTCGAGATTTTGCCTCGAGATAAGGAAGTACTGATGTGGTATTCACTTCGGGAAAGTATTGACAGTTGGTATAAACCTATAGTTAGCCAAGGATTTCGTGTCTTTGCCAGCGAGCACATTTAGGCCAAGGGGATCGGTTTCATCCTCCAATTTTGAAATAAATTTGTAAGTAGAGAAAATTTAAGAATTATAGGTAGAGAGTCAAACTTTTCGACACTTCGCCATTTCTTACACCATCATTACCCTTTCGCCTCAGCCGAAAGCTTGGGCCGCAGGGGAGCCCCTCCCGGCAGCTGCCTTCGGTAGTTTCGGTGTCTTGGCCACCCTAATTTGCTCCGCCCTTCCCTTAGCTAGGAAGATTCTTTCCTCTGGTACGATACCTGCTAAGTATTCCCTCAGATAGAAAAGTACTTCGAAGTTGAGCTGAATAGCTGGTAAGTGTATCCAATGGATGGGGACTGTAGAGATGAAAGCGGTATTGATTGCTATCTTCCTAGTTGTAGCTGCATGTAGGCCTGGAGATCCGCATTATGGTCAGCAAGCTGCCGACAATCTCGCTGCTGGCCAGAGCGAGGAGAGCTCCGATCTAAGTTCTTCTGAGGCAGTTTCGGAATCCACTCCAGGGCTTGATGTCTCTTCGGTCGAAGGTCAAGCTGCTATCGCTAGCATAAATCAGCAGGCGCTACAGATCCTCCAGCGCGAATGCGCCTCTTGCCATAGCCCAGCCAATCCTCAAGGTAATTTCGGTTCTGTGACTCAAGTCGGTGAAATGGTGGCGAGTCAAAGATTTATCGTGCCTGGATCACCTGATCAGTCGACACTCATCACTCATCTAGCACCCCTAGGCAACATGCCCCCTGCAGGATCCTTGCCTCCAGAAGAAATCTCTCTTCTCAAGACTTGGATTGCTCAGATGCGCAAGCCTGAGATCAAACCCCTGTCCGAAACTGCTGTCGTCGCCCTCATACGCAAAGATCTGGAATCCAATGTCGCTGCTGCCGAGCGACCCACCACGCGCTATTTCACGCTGCATGTCCCTAACAATCGTAAAGCCTCGGCCGAAGTGATGACGGCCATGCGCCTCGGATATAGCAAAATGATCAACAGCATCTCAAGGAATCCCGCGATCGTAAAGCCTATCGCTATCGACGAGCAGCAGCTCGTATATCGGCTCAATCTCAGTAGCATCAATATGCCCAATAATATCTTCGATTCGGTCATCGCCGACTTCTATCCCTACTCTCAGAGCTTCGTCTCTCTTGAAGAAGATCAGTCGTCGCAGATCGTCGCAGCCAACCACGCCTTCAATCGGACGGCACTCACGGTCGAACGTTATCTGATACGTATCGACTGGTTTCTGGCTTCGGCACCGCTGCCGACCCTCTACTCGCGCCTTTTGCGCCTGGGGATAGATCAGAACTCTCTCGATGCGCAGCTGGGCGTCAACGTTTTCTCCAATATCATCAATAATCGAGTGATGCGCTCAGGCTTCAAAAACTCGAACGTCTCGAGTCAGAACCGTGTGATGGAGCGGCACACGCAGCGCAACGGTCGAAGCTATTGGATCAGTTATGATTTCGCGAGCAATGAAGGTTTGGCCAATATCTTCTCAGTACCCCTCGGACCTTTGGGTATCGGTCAGGATCAGCGCGCATTCGTGCACGACGGTGGTGAAATCATCTTTCAGTTGCCCAATGGACTCTTCGCCTACTACCTCTCCGATGCAGCAGGTACTTCGATCGATAAAGGACCTCTGGCCATCGTCAAACAAAGCGATGCACCGGCCCAGTTTTTGAGCTCTATCGTCAATGGCGTCTCGTGCATGACTTGCCACAATCAGGGATTGATCTATAAGAAAGATGAGATGAGGGCATTCTTTACGGCGAATCCGAACAAGTTGGGAGCTCAGGAAATGAATAAGCTCTTGGCCCTCTATCCTGAGGAAAATGCCTTCAAAGCACAGATGGAAAAGGATAACGAGATCTATACCAAAGCACTGCGGGAAGCGGGGCTCGATCCGGCCCGTCCAGATCCGATCATCAACGCCTATCGCTACTACAACCAGAACCTCACCAAAGAGGACGTAGGCGCCGAACTTGGGATCGACGAAGCGACCTTCACGAGAATGGTATCGCTTGAACCCTACCGAAGCCGCTGGCCCGGGTTAAGCCAAACTGGAGGCTTTATCAAACGCGACGAGCTCAATATCGTGTTACGTCGTGCGGCGGAGCAATTCAAACCCAACATCAACACCCTTGCTCACCGCCTCGGTGACATGATTTTCACTCCCGTATGCATGGCTGCTAACGCTCTTTTCACAGGCGATTGTTTGATTGAACTCGTTCGTCAGGAAGCCCTCGCTGATCAAGCCGCTGTCATAAATCCTCCGCCCCCTTGAATCCTGCTGCTCGCAGAATAGAGGCGGCTTGGATCCTCGGACGGAGAGCTGAGGCTTATGGCTGCTGAGCTGCGGTTTCCGCTGAACGATCAGCTTCGCTGAGGCCCGGTCCGCAGGCCGGTGAAAGAAAGGCCAGCGCCAAGATCACGCCGGTTAAGAAGCCTCGGCGCGCTTCTCCATCCCGGAAAAAGTTCACTAGAGTGGATGAAGGGGCTAGATAGCTAGGGGGCATACTAGGGCCTTTCAGTAGTGAGTGCCGGGGTGTTGCAGACTCCAGGCACTACATGGTTCCTTCTTACAATACCGGTACCGGTCGGAAAGAGGCTCCACTCGAAGGCGATGAAAAAAAATCAGTGACGGAGGCTTAGCAGATTGCGGAGATCCGAAGCTGGCTTTCATTTTACAGCTTGCACGGCACGTAGGAATTTTAAACCCAGGATTTGGCCGTATCATGGGCGACTTCCAGAGCCTGCCTCAAGGCTAAAATAGCTCACATTGACATAAAGTCAGCTAGACAGCTCGCAGGGCGATCACTTCGCGGCAGAGCTCTTTGCCTTCATATAAAGCGCCAGCAGCGACGCTGCTTTAAACTCCGGCAGCCTAAGACGAAAAGCTCGACTTCCCAGGAAAAACTGCGTATAGCTAGCGCGCAATGAGAGCAGTGCTTTGATCTGATAACTTTCACGGGACAAGGTTGTATTCATGCGTGTAGTAGGCCTTAGGTTTTGGGCACTTATTCTGACGGTTGGGTGCGGTTCTCGAACGCTCCCAGCAAGCCAGATGCTAGAACAAACTCATGACTACTACGCGGGCCTCGAAGAGCTGCCGGCTGCAGCTAAAGCAAGTTACGATTTTAAGAAATTGCAAAAAGCTGAGCCGAAATATTTGAAACGCTTGAAGGAGCCTGTGACTATTCGTCTGGATCCTCGAGTTATTGAGTATTTTAAGGCATTGGCTCTGAAAACGGATATTCCTTATCAGAGTCTCGTGAACTATGTGCTGCGTGATTACGCCTTACTTGGCTTGGAACCAAGTGCTAATTGGACTTCGGCAAAGCCAAAGACTAAACGCAAAGCAGTCTGAGAGACTTGCCCATATCGGCGTCAGAGTGGCTGGACTTTTTCGGTCTGCCTACGCTGTATGAACAGGCACACCCGACCCCCGGTATCGCAGGAGCGCGTATGCGATCTTGCAGAAAAATGTAATGGCCAAAGGCAGAAGGTAGTAGACCAGGCGAAAGAGCAGAATGCTGACGACGAGCTGATGGGCGTTGGCGTAGGGACTCAGAAAGCGCAAGAGAAGGCCGTCGAGCACTCCGAGTCCGCCAGGGACTTGACTTAAGAGGCCCAGCATCTGCGCGATGAGAAAATAGGCGAGGAAGTGATCGTAGCTGAGGGATATTCCCGCAGGCAGCAGCGTATAAAAAACTGCGGCGCAAACGCAGAGGTCAAGCGTCCCGAGAGCTACTTGTTCGAGACTCATACGCAAGCCAGGAATTTTGAGAGTCCATCGACGAATGCTGATAATCTTTCCGCCCCAGGTCGCAGAGAGAGCAAAGTAAGCGGCGCTGAGGAGGGCTACGATTATGCCCCAGTTTCTCGGCGAAAGTCCGAAGGCATCGAGCTTCGGCGCAGGAGGGCCGAAGAGAAGGGCGACGGCGAGAAGAAAGGCAAAGCCCACCCAAAAGGTGAGAGTATTGAAGAGCCCAAGAGCAGCGACCTCCGAGAGAGACAGACCGGCCCTGGCATATCTCTGCAAGCGCACCGAGCTACCGGAAAGCAGGGAATGGCCGACGATATTGCTGATCGAAAAAGCCGCAAACGAAGTGAGGAAGATTTCCTTGAGAGGAAGCCTCTTACCCAGATGCCTCAGACTAAGAAAGTCGTAGCCGGCGAGCGCGACAAAGCTGCAGAAGGTGAGGGCAACAGCGACTTGGAGATCAGACCTGGGCCAGCTCTTAAGCTCGCGCCGAAAGTCGTCGAAGTTGACCTCTGCCAATTGACGATAGAGCAGATAGATCGCTAGCATGAGGAAAAAATAGGGTAACAATTGCAGAAGATGCGTACGAGTCTTCATAAAGGGTCTCCGCAGGGCGATCGAGGGAACCACCATATCCTTCTTGCAGAGGCGAACCTATAAAAAAAGCGAGTCTTCCGAAGGCAGAGGCAAGTATTTCAGAGTGCTGAAGCGCACAGGCCAAGCTAATTTAGCTGAAATAGCTGCAGATAGCTGAAAGCGGTGATGTGTTTGGAATACCTACGTGCTTTCGCACGCGCTGTCCCGCTCGCTCACCGAAGGCTATTCGCTGGGCTAGCAAAGCCTGACTGGCAGCCTGCACACTCGCCAACTCTTCGTCTACACATCCCGCAGCTTGCGCATGCAAAGGCATGCCGTCAACGTCGGCCGATAAATCTTGAGCAAAGGTGATTCCGCCCTTGGCTCGA
>JBGSTX010000186.1:0-7435 GCA_041736305.1 Oligoflexus sp.
CTTTACCTTTAGGCCTATGCTTGGTTTTCGCCGAAGTGGTAAAGGCAAGGCCTTGCGCCGACGATCACGATCACGCACAAGGCAATGGCAAGGTCTAAGGCTAGGTCAAAGAACTGAGTGGCCGACGCCATAGGCGAGGCCTAATTCTCTAAGGAGCGCAGGACGCCTGACATAAGATGCAAAGGCATCAGATTGCAGCAAATCTATGGTACGTCCTATATCATCGCCGTGCATAGCAACGTTGCAAGTTACTGCGATGCGGACGACAAGACAGTTGGTGTGGATATGCGCGTTGAATCTTATCTTGATTGGATTAGGAAACAGTCACCTGATCTCATCCGGTAAATAGCAGGTGTCAGGGAGAGAGCGCAACGATTAGCGGAAATAGACGCGGTGAATCGTATTTTCATCTTCATCATTACTACCGAAGTCGCATTCCCAAGCGCTGCCATCACCAGCGATGCTCCACATATCGTTAGCGCCAGCGCGTTCGCGCCCGAAGATATCATCGGTGAGGGCCATGTCCCCACGGTTTGAAGTCCCGGTGTCTATAGCCGCAGGAATACTCGCTGTATGACCACTGAGAGGCATAAAATCGTTTTTAATGTCAACACAGCTCCCAGTTCCTTCACGCACCGCTGCGAGGCAGCCGGGATCAGCACTCTTAAAGTGCACGACATTGGCGCTGCCGGTCGAACGACAATAGAAACGCAGTTCTTTTATCGGCAATTTCGCAGCCAGTAGATTGCCCGCATGTCCCCAGGCTAGGGTATTCCCGGACTCATCGTTGCCGAGCGTATCGCCTCCCAGCAGAGGCAGGTCATTGGTCCGAATGCTGAGATCGGGATTGGTTTGCGCTTGATGTACATAATTGAGGAGGAGGGTCCAACCGCCCTCGGCTTCGCTCATATCACAGTAGGCGTTCATACCGACTCGCGTGTCGAGAGTCGGATCTAAGAAGATTTTGAAGACTCCGCTCGTCGCAGTTGGTTTAGCCTTTTTAATCTCAGCGCAACTCGCTGGATAAAAAGCTGCCGTAGGCGGCGGGGTCGGTGCTTGGGTATCTGGTGGAGGAGTTGGAGCTTGGGTCTCAGGGCGGCGGGTATTAGGCTCCGGGAAGTTAGGCTGAGAACTTGGAGCTGGTATGTTTTTAGACGTTTCATCTTTACCCTCCTCCGGATCCCCGGAAATTGTTACCTCAAAAGTTTCTACGATCAAGGAGTCAGCACTTGCATCTTGGCTGGCTTCTGACCCGCGAAAACCGCCCGCATTCTCTTCATCGGCTCGTTCCCCACCCTTTCCGCAGAAAGGTAAAAGCGCGAATAGATAAAGGCTAATGATTTGATTTTTTTGCATTTTCTTCATTACCCCCCTCCTTTCGCCTTCGGCGATAAACGAACCTTCTTACTTATCGGTCCAAATCGCCAGGTCCTTTAGCTAGCCTGCTACATCCTTGGAACTACAGTGACAATTTCAACTCTTTTGGCGGGGTCCTATTCTATCTGGTGACCATCTAAAGCCCGTGTTATGTGTAGATTTAGCTCCGAACAGGCTCTGGAGCTGGAAAAGGCAGTGCAGCAATGAGCAGTATTTCTGAACGTAAAGATGAGCTTCTACGCCAAATGCAGGCGATAGGCAGCAAAGATGACCGTCTTCGCTATATAGTCGAGAGGGGTAGGGCACTCCCTAATCTTCCTGATAATTTGAAAATCGATCCTTTCCTTGTGAAAGGATGTATTTCGCGCGCATGGCTTGTGCCGCAGATCAGCGGTGAGCGGCTTTCCTTCATGGCTGATTCGGAAGCGATGATAGTCAAAGGCATCATCGCTCTCCTGCTCGAGGTCTACAACGGGAGTACGGCAGAGGAAATCCGCCAACTCCCTCAGGACTTTCTCAGTCTCGCCGGCGTTACCGAGCACCTATCTATGAATAGGCGCAACGGGCTCGTCAACGTTCTGGGGATGATTCAAAACTACGCCGAGCGCATGAGCGGAAGTTCCGCAGCAGCTCAAGTTTAATTCGCTGAGGCTCATGTGACCACAAATATCCACGATTGGAGTCCCAAAAGCTGGCGCTCCCGACCCATCAAACAGCAGCCTCATTATGAGGATGCCGCCAAGCTCGAGCAGGTCCTGAGCGAAGTCGGCCGTCTGCCTTCGCTGGTCTTCTTTGGCGAAGTGGAAAAGCTGAAGAAGCACATGGCCCAAGCCGGACGTGGCGAACTTTTCATCCTTCAAGGTGGTGACTGCGCCGAGCGCTTCCAAGACTGCAATCCCGAAGCTATTAGCAGCAAACTCAAAATCCTTCTGCAGATGTCGGTCGTCCTCTGTTACGGGATCAGAAAGCCCATCATCCGTATCGGTCGCATCGCCGGTCAGTATGCAAAGCCCCGCTCGCAAGACTCAGAGCTGGTGGATGGCCAGGAAATGCCGGTTTATCGCGGCGACATTATCAATTCCTTCGAACCTAACATGAGCGCTCGCCAACCTGATCCGCAGCGCATCAAGCAAGCGAGCCTCTTCTCTTCTGCGACGCTCAACTTCATCCGAGCTTTGACGCAAGGTGGCTTCGCTGACCTGCATCACCCGCACAACTGGGACCTGTCCTTCATGCATCGTGCCCCGCAGCGAGCAGAATACGAACGCATAGTCGGCAATATTCGCGATGCCATCGTCTTCATGGAATCGCTCGGTTCGCGCGAGGAGCGCCTGGCGTCCGTTGAATTCTATACTTCGCACGAAGGGCTTCTCCTCTCGCTCGAAGAGACCTTGACTCATTTCGTGCCGGAAGCAGGCCGTTACTACAATCTCGGCGCTCACATGCTGTGGATCGGTGATCGAACCCGTCAGCTCGATGGCGCGCACATCGAGTATTTCCGCGGTATAGCCAATCCACTAGGCCTCAAAGTTGGTCCGAGCTCAGATCCCCGCGAGATCATGCAGATCGTTGAACGGCTGAATCCAAGCAACGAAGAAGGCAAGATCACCCTCATCACGCGCTACGGACAGGGCAAGGTCGCTACCTATCTGCCGAAGTTAATCGAAGCCGTGAAAGCCAGTAAAAGGTCCGTCGTCTGGAGCGTTGACCCTATGCATGGGAATGCGACGAAGACTAAGGACGGCACCAAGACGCGAGACTTTGATGCAATACTGAGTGAAATCAAAGAGAGCTACGATGTGATGCGAAAGCTGGGGATACCGCTGGGAGGCATCCACTTCGAGCTGACTGGTCAGGACGTCAGTGAATGTATTGGTGGGTCTTCGGGAATAACGGTGGATCAATTGGAACGCAATTACGAAACCTACTGCGATCCACGGCTCAACTACAGCCAGAGTCTAGAGATGGCTTTCCTCTTGTCGAATATGTTGGGTGAAGCATCGAAGCCTAGCTCTTGAAATAGCTCGGCATTTACCCTGGCAAGAAAAAAAAATCAAGTTTTCGCGGCCTCCAACCGATCTTATAAGTACACCGTTGCGTGCTCGGAGGGGCCATGAAACACTTACTAATAATTAGTACTATAAGCATCCAACTAGCATGGGGTCTAGGAGGCTGCTCAGGTGCCAAGCCTGTAGGCAGTTCGCCTAAAGGCAACACCGACGCTAAGAGCGCTAACGACCTGGCGAGCAAACTACCAGCGGCGACGATTTCTGCTCTCGATTATGTAAAGGATTTGGAAATCGAACTGTACGAGGGAGACCTTGAAGTCACCTGGACCGCTTTAGAGGATGCGACCTCTTACAATATTTCCTGGAAACTTGATGGTCAGCCAGAGCGAGGCAACGAGACAAGTACGAAGCCCAGCTATACAATAAGCAATGTATCGCCAGGCACCTACGTGGTTACAGTCATTCCTACTGGCCCCGACGGCTCAGGTCCTTTGGCGACGAAATCGATCCGCGTAGAAGATACCTTCAAAAAGCCTGAACCCACTCCTCCACCTTCGACTCCGCTGGCTTTTTCACTGAAAAGCACAGCTTTTCAGAACATGGCCCCCATACCCGCTACCTATGTGGCGAAGAATGGTGGAGGCAACATGTCGCCTCCTCTAAGCTGGGGCTCAGCTCCTGCAGGGACGGCCTTTTTCGCGATTCAGATGGTCGACCTCGATACCGGCAATCCCTTTCTCCATTGGATGATCACCAATATTCCAGCGACGACGACTTCGCTCCCAGCTGGCATTACTGCGGGCAATAACCTGGCAGCTCCCCCCGAAGCTATAGGGGCTAACCAAGCGCTAGCTTATCGCGGGCCCAATCCTCCCAATTTGCATCGCTATGAATTCACTATCTATGCGATCAAGGCTGGAGTGACCCTCAACTTAACGAACAATGTAGCCAACAATCGAACCCAACTGGATGCTAATGCTCTGAACAAGTCCGTTCTTATTGGAACATATCAGTAAGGCCAGCCTCGGCGCTTAGCGCCGAGACCTGACGTTTCAGTTCTGAAAGAGTCTATCGTATTCTGCATAGGCCAGAGCTGCTTCTACCTGCGCCCAGAAACGGTGGTAGCGAAACACAGGAGCCTCGCCGCCGTTCAAATAGGCTTCAACCTTAGGGAAATCAGGATCATTGACATAGCGTTGACGTAGACTGAGAAAGGTCGAGTCTTGGTCGATGATTTCACCTGTCGCCATCTTGCCCTTGAATGAAGCTGGGACATATACAGGATCGCGGAAGCGGTTGTAGTCACGTCTTACTTCAGGAAGCGAAAGCCCTTTTGTACCTATCGCTGCGCTCCAGACTCTGTCGATGAGTTCACGCGCCAATGTCTGAGCAGAACTGCCATCGACCCCACCATGCTTCTTGCTAGCAGCTGCATAGTACATCAGGGTTTTGGCGAGAGCCGCCGAGATGCCGACGTCTTGATTGTACTCGGTCACTTTCACGCTCAGGCGTGAGTTAGCTGCAGGAGAATTCGGGTTCCAGGTCTCGGGTTGCCCTTGCCATTCGATCGTTACTGGAATCTCATAGCTGCCATCCGCTCCCAGTTTGGTCACGCTCTGCACCCAGCTCACCCACTTGTCAAGAAGAGGAGCAACGCTCTTGTCGCCACTCTGGTGGTAATACTCGGCCACGCGCTGCATCGACCAAGCTTGCCAGCCAAACCAGGTGTTAGAGCCTGGATCACGATAGACGGGGTTCGGATCGTAGGCCATTCCATAGAACGTGGCGCTTTGGTTTGGAAAGCTTTCGTAAGCTCCGTTCCAGCTATTGGTAGCGCCGCCAGCGATAGCACCTTCAGCCGATTGCAACCAGGTATAGAACTCGATCTGGCGCTTGAGGCTTTGACCCCAATCGTTCGCACCATTTGGTGTGATGGGTTTGAAGGCTTGGTCCTGACTCATGACATAAGCAGCAAAGGGATTCTGATAACCGAAGTGAGCATGGCTGCTACCGATGCGCCAGGCCCAGGCACCGAAGTCGCCATCGTGGGCACCGCCCCAGGCGTAGTACCAGGAGAGAAGATAGTGAGCTGAATCATATCCCTGTCCGGTCGGGCAGGAAGGTGATTGGCAACCTAGCTTTTTAAAATACTTATCGAACATCGCATAGCGCAGGAAGTCGCCCATTTTGCTGGCTTTGCCGACCAAATCGTCGACTTTCTGCCCTTGGGCTTCGGCAAATTGTTTCGCCCAGTAGGTGGCTTGAACGAGGCGAGCATCGGCGTCCGGAGCATTGGTGTAGCGCCACTGACGTTTGTAGCCGTTAGGATCAGCAACGAAGAGGCTGAGGAATCCTTCGGAAGGCTTCCCGTATTTGAGCTCTTCGATAGACGGATGAGGGACGGTTTCCCAAACTGATTCCTGTGCCCCACGTTGGAAGGTATTGAAGTAGGTCGGCTCCTTACCTTCACCGTAGCCATACCAGTTTTCAGTGTCGATGAGCCAGTGCATGCCATAGATTGAAGAGCCATAGGCTGCTTTCAGTTCAGAGGCGATAGGGTCGGTTCCCACCGACACTTGGGTTTCCAACGGCGAAGGATAGTTCTCAGGGAGCCCATTTTCCTTGGCATATGTGGCTGGTGAATTAGGATTCACCGCACCCGCCGAAGGTTGATAACTGGGAACGGCATATTTCTCGATGCGATCATAGACGTAGCGAAGCATGCTGAAGTCGCCGGAAAAGTGGCCGTACATCGCTTCTAGCCAGGCCCAGTAACTGAAGCCTTCGCTGGTGGTCACATGCCCGTAATCGGGGGCTTCTATAATTAGCGTTTCGACCGAATGGAAGGGCACGTCGCGCGGACTGAAGTAGCCGTTGCGAGGATCGTGAAGTTTCCACCAGAGGGTGAGGAAGCGATCGGCCATGGCATCGCCGCTGGGAACGCGAATTTCGCGTCCTGTGGAGGTCTTGATGATAAAACCATCGCTCGTCTCGCTAATCGTCGGCAGTGAGCTCAGCGAAGGGTTTCGCTGCTCGCTCGCAGTAGAAATGCCAGGACCACCGGTTCCATTCGCAGCCTGCAGCTCCAAACTGCAGAAGGATAAGGTGCAGGCTAGAATAAGCCGCCTGCTTATCAAGGAAATTCGCACAAAAGCCCCCTATTAGGGAAGCTCAGCAAGCTTCCCCAAAAAATTGAATGCATGGCGCAAAACGCAAAAAACTACCATGACGTGTGGATATCCTGCTTTCTACATACAAATTCGTGACCGAACTGACAAGAAAGGAAAACGAAAAAGCGACATGAATAGTTTTTCGTTAGTCAAAATCTGAGGTGAATCTTTTTCACTACAGGAGGAGGGTGAGAGCTCTATGCGGATTGGGCAATTTCCCCAGCACATCAAGCCTAGTCAGGCTTTGCGCTCCGAATTATAGTAAAAAGAAAGGCGTTGAAAAAACGCGAAAGCAAGGAGCTACAAGAGGAGATTTAATATGACAGAACAGCTTGATTCACCGCAACCCTCACATTATCCTAAGAATCCTTTGCCACCGCAGCATCAAGAAAAGCCTGGTCTCGAAAGCCATCTCGAGCATCGTCCGCTCTTTAAACCTCTCCATCCAAGTCTAAGACTTGGATGGAGAGGTTTAAAACAGGACTCGAAGGTTCTGGCGGACTTTTGGACTACAGCTCCACTAAAGGAGCCATTCATGCTTTTACAAAGTCCTTGGCCAAGAATCTCGTCAAGCGCAATATCCGCGTCAATTGTGTAGCGCCTGGACCAGTCTGGACTCCGCTCAATCCTGCGGATAGGGATGCTGAGGATATAAAAAATTTTGGAGGCTCGACTCCTTACAAGCGACCTGCTCAGCCGGAGGAGATGGCGCCAGCCTATGTTTATTTCGCTTCGAATCCTGATAGTAGCTACGTAACGGGCGAGGTACTTACTCTCTTGGGCGGCGATACGAGCGCGGGATGAGTGATGACTTAGTATTGTTCTATCGTGCTAAGAATTTTCCTGATTTAGATTCAGGCAAATTCAGCGCTAATTTTA
>JBGSTX010000196.1:0-6741 GCA_041736305.1 Oligoflexus sp.
GCTACGCGCTCAGCATTGATCTGCTCCGCCAAGCTACCTGCCTGATCGGAAAGAATAATGCGTGCCGTTGCCTGAAAAGTGATGCGATCTTCTTCAGGCATCTGATCAGGGCGTCGAATAAAGATCCCACCACGCTGGTCCAAGGCAGCCGTCGCTCCGGCGGCAGCTATCACTTCCAAAATCTTATTGTGCAGCTCCTGCCGATAGCCGGAGCGATTCTCATTCCACACAATCAGATCAACAGAGAGTCCCTTTCGCCGCCAATAATCATGGCCACGCACGACCTTTTGGAGGAGGGAAAAGCTATCGTCTAAATTTAGGCGCAGGAGAACAATCGGCAGATCACCCGACACTCCATAGCTCCAGAGCGAAGACAGCGGTTTACTATTTGCTTTGATGATAGCTGAAGGAGCCCGCAGATGGGGGCCGCCATAGAGGAGTGTCGACGCCATCCTTCCATAAAGCAGCGCATCGCTGGCACTGCAATTGATCTGCTGCAAGAGGACATAGCCATGAGTCCAGGCTAACTCGAGAATGCGGTCCGCAATCTGCTTTTCTCCAAAACGTTCCATAAGACTTAGGGCAGTCGTACGATCTTCATGAACCCCCATGATGCAGTCGACCACCACGGTGCTGCCGGGAAGCAAGGTGATACGCTTGCGCACCGACACGATCGGATCAAGAACTCCACCGGTCCTATTGCTCAAGTCCTGGGTGAGAGCTAGGGGGCAGCTGAGATCTCGATTTCTTCCAATAAACTGAGCCCTATCTGTCTCAATGCCCTGATTGATCGAAGTCCCGCCATGGACAAATACAGCATGGTAGAGCCAAGGCTGAACCTGCCCAGATTCTCGGCCTCGTCGACGACAGAGAAGACCCTTCTGCTCACCAACCAGCTCGGTTTCTATGAAGAGATTGCTGAACGCCGGATGGGCGACATCTGCCCCCGCTGGCGCCAGCACGACTTCAGCGTAGGTGGTGAGCTCTAAGATCCTGATCTCTCGGCTATGGTTAGAAATCGAAAGACGTCGTAATTCTGTATCGTCATCCGGAGAGACTGCGATTTCAAGATGCGTATCGATATCTCTTTCCGAGCGCCTGATCTCGGCCCGACCTTCCGAGAAGATGACCTCATAGCCCTCTCCCTTACTTAAGAGGGGCTGATAAGCAACAGACCATGATTCGGCGCTTTTGAGGTCTTTGAGGTAGATAAATGTTCCGTAGGCATCGCAGGTCCGATCTTCCCGCCACCGCGTAACCATCAAGTCCTTCCAAGAGCTGTAGCCGCCACCAGCGCTGGTAAACATAACGTGATAGCGTTCGTTGCCCAGGAGATGGACCTCCGGCGTTAGTCGGCTTGGATCCTTTACGACCCGAGAGGTCTCTTCACTCACCGGTGCTAGCCCTACAATATCTTGCCCAGCTCCTCCATCGGCGATTTGCGAACTCTCCTTCGGTACTCGTTCGTAGAGAAGCAGCTCAGTCGCCTTAAAACTTGGATCGCTCGCCATGCGTGCCTGCATGGGCTGTTTCAAAATCAAGTGCACCAAGGCCAAAAAGCTCATCCCTTGATGGTGCACCATAAACGATTTAATCACGACTTGGTCTCCCCCCACCGGCAGCCGTGAGGGTGTAAAATCGATCGCTTCGTAAAAGCCGTATTTGCCCCGATAAGAAGCTTTCGTCATTGCCAGCAAATTTTTGCAAGCTGCGACTGGTTCGAACATCAGGGCCATGACCGACGCATAAGGCGCCACGACCAAATCTTGCTCGAGTCCTCGTTTAAAACCTAAGCCGGGAACTCCAAAAGCTCGGTACTGATAGTTATATTGCGCATCCGTTAGATTGTAAGCAGACTCGGAAATTCCCCACGGCACCTGCCGATGCGCTGCGTATTGAATTTGCCGCTTAATGCACTGTCTGCATGCTTGGTTGAGCAAGGTTCCCACATAGTTCGGCATAATAAGCGGCGGCATCAAGTACTCAAACATGGAGCCACTCCACGACAGGAGCACCGAGGAGTTTCCTTGCACGTTCAACTGACGCCCTAAAGCAAACCAATGTTCTTGAGGGAGAGAGCCGTCGGCGATGGCTAAGAAGCTTGCTAGCCGAGCCTCTGAAGCAAGGAGGTCATAGTACGACTGATCTCGACGGGAGTCGCCTACATGGTAGCCGATGGCAAGGAGCTTATTGGCTGAATTATAGAGAAACTTGTAGTCCTGCTTCATCATGTCGTTCGCTCGAACAGCGAGATCTCGCAGTTGCGTCCGGTAAGTCTCTTCCATTTGAAGGTTCAGCCCACTGAGAAAGGATCTGTGGTCTTCGATCTGCACCTGCAGTCGGTTCAGCCACTCGGCGTAGGCATGCCCTTCCGTTCCGAGAATCTGCGGAGGAACTTTCAGTGCCGCCTGAATCTGCCCTAAAGCAGCGAGCGTAGCGGACACGGATGTTTCGCCGCGCTCTTCCAT
The DNA here is from genome assembly GCA_041736305.1 of Oligoflexus sp. Lineage (GTDB taxonomy): Bacteria > Bdellovibrionota_B > Oligoflexia > Oligoflexales > Oligoflexaceae > Oligoflexus. Next base: position 2,469 of record JBGSTX010000196.1, read on the forward strand.
CTCTCTTTGGATTTGCATGACGAGCAGTTGTAAATCGTTAAGCCACGAGCTAGGCGAAGCTTCGAGATTTGACTCGTCCTGAGCAATCTCCGCCATGACGAGCAGCACGTCCACAATTCCATCGAGCACTCGAGTGGGGCTCAGGGGCCCATCCGCGAGTTGCTCAAAACCCTGCCGCAGAACTAAGAGCGAACCTCGCAGATTGCCACTATCGACCGTTGAAACGTAAAGCGGTAAGAGAGGCTTGAGCGTCTCCGTATCATACCAATTATAGAAGTGGCCCTTATATCGTTCCATCAGATCGAGGCTGTGGAAGGTCTTTTCTGTGCGAGTGATGAGAGTCTGCAAGGATAAATAGCCAAAGTCAAAGGCACCCAAAGTCGAAAGAAGGCTGAGACCGATATTGGTCGGAGAGGTCCGACGGGCAATGACCTCAATGGGATGCTCCTGGAAATTGTCAGGCGGTAACCAATTGTCCTCGGGGCGCAGAAACGTCTCAAAATAAAGCCATGTTTGCCGAGAAAGAGCTCTCAGAAAATTGCTTTGGGCCGTCGACAGTTCCGGAGACTTATCACGAAGAGGCTGACTCATCCAGCAGGCGATGACGGGAGCCAGGAACCAAACCGAGCACAAGAGAAGAGCCAGTGCAGCCTGGGTGCCGAGGCCATCGATCGCGAAGGCAAACCCGATAACTGCAGAAAGCGGTGAAAACCACATGAGTTTTAAATAGACTGTAAGATTCTTAAGTTCGTTTTTCCCAATTTCAGTGGAGGATCGCCATTCAAGAAGCTTCTTCCGACTGATGAGTAGACGATAGAAGCTGCGTAGGGTCGCGTCGGTAGAAAGATAGGCATCATAAGGGAGAAATACAATATGCAGCAGAGAAAGACTGAGCGCACGGAAGAGCGAACGAAATTCATCGCGACTTGCCTGACGAAACGATATCGACGGCGAGCGCCATGCACGCATATTGAAAGCTTGCACGATGCTTGGCAGCGCGACATACACAATAACCATGAGGGTCAGCATGCGACTCAGATCAAAGCTCGCCCCCCAGCTGCCGACCAATACCAAAAGACTGGCAACGGGAGTAAGACTCCGACGTAGATTGTCAAAAATCTTCCACCGAGCTAGCCCCGAGAGAGAATTTCTATCGACTACTCCCATTCCATTGGGAACACGAGGCAGCATCCACGAGGCTATCTGCCAGTCTCCTCGTATCCACCGATGCTTGCGGCTTGCATCCGATGAATAGCTGGCTGGATATTCCTCAACGAGTTGCACATCACTTACGAGCCCCGATCGGGCAAATCCACTTTCTATAAGGTCATGGCTTAGAATGCGGTTTTCAGGGAAACGGAATTCCAGAGCTTCTTGAAAGGCATCGATATCGTAAATACCTTTCCCGATGAAGGAACCTTCTCGAAATAGGTCTTGATATACGTCTGAAACGGATTTGGTGTAGGGATCGATCCCAAAATCATCGCTGAAGAGGCGAGTAAAGAGGCTGGCTTGGGTGTTTCGAAGATGAATCGTCACTCTCGGCTGGAGGATCGCATAGCCTTCTTTTACCACGCGGGTGCTCCCATCGACCCGCGGGGCGTTGAGGGGGTGTGCCATGGTCGCGATAAGCTTTGCCGCCGTCTCTCTAGGCAACGTCGAATCCGCGTCTAAAGTCAAGACGTAGCGTATGCCTTCTAGATTCTCTGGATCACCGATCACCACATGGAATTGATCTCTATCGCGCCCCCGCAGATAAGCGTTGAGTGCTGACAATTTCCCTCTTTTCCTCTCATAGCCCATCCAAATATGTTCAGTCGGATTCCACAGCCGCGGTCGATGAAAGAGATAGAAAGGAGTCAGAATCCCAGCCTTCGCATATTTACTATTCAGTCTTTCAATGCCCGTGCGTGCTGCGGTGAGAAGCACAGCGTCTTTGCTCTCCACCTCTGAATCTGCATCATCGAAATCACTGAGAAGGGCAAATATAATATTGGGGTCTTGATTGCCCAAGTAGCGGACTTCAAGGTCGTCGATCAATTTTTCGATCACCGAGGCCCTCGTTAGCATCGAGGGAATGACCACCATCGTTCGAGCTGTGCGGGGAACTCCCTTCGTAAAATCGAGGCGGGACCAGGGCTGCGGCTTAACGATTAGACTTGTCAGCCAATTGACTAAGGCAATGGCGCACTGACTGGCTGGCAAAAGCAGAGCTAAACCTAAGAGCCCAAGCCACACCGGAGCGATGGATGAGCCATCCCAAATTTTGCGCAAGGGATACGCGAGGAGGACGGCACTGATCAGGAACGAAAAGCCAAGATAGTAAAAGAGAGGAAATCTCATCACCCAAGATCTGATCCGATTGGGCAAATTAGGAGAAACGCCCATCTTCATTTCAAAAATCTGTCGCGAAGGGCCCAGCAAATACTCACCAATGTGCTGCGTCTTGCCTGCGTCCCCAGGGCTGTTCTGATTGCGGCCACTCTCTGCCATCTCAAGAGCCGCTTGCGCTACTGTCAATTCCTCTAGCTGACCAAAGCGAGCCACATACTCGACAACGTGGCGGTACGCATCGCGAGTCGCAAAATCCATCTGCGGATAGACCCCGCTTGGATCCATTCGCAAAGTTGCATCAACTCGACTCATCTTTTCTACAAATTCTCGCCAATCGGTTTCGTTCAGGAATCGCAGGCTCGCAATGCTATTGCTTATCGAGATCTGATCATGCGCTTGATTCTGACTCGCGAGATTTTGATGACTCTCTAGGGTGTGACCTTGACTGCTCACTTGCTGCTCGATCCAGCCCAAAGGCAAGGACGGAGAATGACAGTTGGTTTGAATCCGACGCGAAAATTCGGAAACGAACGCGCTGGATAATCGAGGCTCAGAACGAGCTAGTTCGGCAATTTCGACGATGATATCGTTGGGTTTATCAAGGGTCTTCTTGGTCATCCGCTCCGACCAGAACTTAGCATTGCGCTGGTCGATGCAGCCGGCAGCTATCGATTCAGCGATATACCGAAGATTATCAATAAGTCCGAGACGCAGCATGATAGGAAAGGCCCACAGCTCGCCGAGACGTAGCTGGGTACACTCCTGATAGGCTTTTACGATGCATGCAGCTGTTTCGCTGTCCAGGCGTCCGTCCGAATGATTGATCAATTCCCTTGCCAGTACGTATATCCGCGGCTGACGCTTCCAGGCTGGATCATCGACGATCGGCAGCTCGCGACAAAATTTGCGTGGCAAATGCAGTTTTGCGGTTCGAATCTGCTCTTGGATGAGGTGGAAATTATCTAAGAGCCACTCCCCGGCTGGCGTTGCTTTGTGACCTTCGTGCAGCGAGCGGGTCACGAGCTTGAAGGTGTTACGGAGGAACTCGTCGTTCTGGTGGAGGCGATCGAGGAGTGAATTACCCCTATCGTAGTCGGTATGCAGATGACGCGAAGCTAAACCTTTTCCTAGCTGCTCCAACTGGTGCAGAGTATAGACAGCAGATGCATAGTATCCTTCGGTCATCATTGTCTTTCATTCGATCGAAAGGCCCCTGAATCACGATGATCAGGACGCAATCTGAAGGACTTCTTCTCCTTGGAGGCAGTCTCTTTCAGAATTTTTAGACCATAGGATATGGCTTTCGACAACTCGCTCCCATCCTTTTCTCGCAAATCCAGAAGACTGCGATAGATACTGATAATTTCACGAGGATCTAAGGTTTCCGTTATCGGCGCGGAATCATAGGCTCTTCCTAGCAGGTTGCCCACGCGCCCCGAAGCGCGCATTGCTGTCACTTCGATACGAGAAGAGCCGCTTTCCCCCACAAAAGTATCCATAGAACTTCACCCTTTCATGTCATTGTGATTTTCGGCTGTATCAGCACGATAGTATCCCATGCTGATCGAGGTCTTTATGCGCATTTCCTTAGCAAGAATTGGATCCCCTCCCCGTGTCTAGATGCCCTCTCTCCGTGATCGACCTAAATGAAGTGTCTTGATTTCGTGACCATGAATCATCTTTTCCTACATTCTCAAGTTCCCTGATAGGTAGAGCAGACAAAGCCAGGGTATGAATGAGCTTCTGTTGTCACCTATCGGGAAACCTAAAATCAGCAAGAGAAGGTCGTATCAATGGGCGCGAAAAGGGGTCGGTGAATGCGTCTTGCTCGACGTTGCTTGAGTGTCTTGGCGGCTATCACGCTCAAGTATAAGCTTTCGATTCTCATAGTCTTGTTCAGAAAGTTCGCCATTGGCAAGCCGTCGGAGCAAAATGTCTT
>JBGSTX010000250.1:0-9327 GCA_041736305.1 Oligoflexus sp.
AAGGTTGTAAGCTTCAAAGTTCTCAGCTACAGCTAAGGAGCTTGAAGACAAGCTGTCCCAACGCTTCAGGAAGTACTTTCCTTGAGTGGTATTGAAAGTTGAGTAGTAAGGTACATCGTTGATGAGCCATAGATTGATCGCCTGCTCATCGGTCGCTGAGAGTAGCTGGAGGGTCTTCGTTGAGTTGTCGACCTTTGCCAAAGACTTGAATTCCTCAGTCCAGTCGCCGGAATTCATACCCGCGCCCTTAACCTGACAACCGAGCCAGCCGCGGCGGAATTTGGTAGTCGCAAAAGCTGTCCCAGCAGAGCCCGCTGTGCCGCTTTCGACGTCTTGCACAGTGGCGCTGTAAAGTGCATCGACGTAGTTGGCGTTGCTTGAAGCGGTTTCGCCGCAATAATCAGAAGCGATGTTGTTGTACTGGACTTCGTTATAGAACCAGCTCTCGGTACCAGCTTCGTCTAGACACTCATCGCGTGTCGTTTTGCTAGCTGAGCAGCGACCTTCATCCGTCACCCAAGTGCCGCTCGCCGCTTGGCAAGTAGCTTCGGTTCCGTAAGTCGCGTGACCAGGGAGATAGGGAAATCCAGCGATCGCACAGTGAGGACCTTTGACACTGAGGCTACAGGTTAAAGCGCCTTCCTTCTTCTTTCTCACTTTACCGATTACATATATTTTACCTGTGGAATCCTGCTTAATGGAGCTGATTTGCGAACCACCACCGGCGAAAATCTTGCCCGAACTCGTACAACGATTCTTATATTCGCCTACCCAGTTGTCGGGAATAGTGGTGCTTCCCGTTGAATAATTGCCGTAAGCGGTGATGTCTTCAGGACGGCTGAGATTGATCCAGCTCCAGATGTCGGCACCACAGGTGATTTTTTCTGAAATACTCTGCGCAGCTGATGTTCCGGCCGCTGGATCGAAGTTGAAAAGACAGGCGTTGTTCCACGAAGCAGTCGTCGCATTGCGCGGATCTGGGCCGAAAAATACCGCCTGATCGCCCGTAGCTCCCTGAACCGGCTCGAAAACAAAGTTCCACCAGTCGCGTGCGATTTCACGAACCTGCGAGGCAGGTGATACATAGCGGAAAAAGCCGCCGTCACCACCACCACCGCCGCCGTTAGCGCAGGAGCTGGTACCCGTGTAGAAGACTCCACCTGCCTTGGTCACAAGGAAATCTTGGACGCAGATATTGGAATTTATGACTTCTGTGGTCTGATGGGTGACCGCATCGTAGCGATAAACAACCATCTTCCCGCCACCATTGGGCAAAGAGCCTGGATAGTAGACATTGGAGTTTTCATCGAACTGGAAAACGCTGTTTCGGCTAGCTTGCCAGGAGTCGACGAAATGGAGGTTATCAAGGCACTCGAGATTCCCCTCATCAATCGAAGGAGCTTCGGAACGAAGCTCGTCGAGGTTACCGCCTTTAACCTTAAATATCTGACATTGGTAACCGTTTGAAGCATCCCAAACCTTGCTCCAATCGGCAGAGTTTTCTGGATTTTTATAAACGAAAGGCCGTTCGAAGTGGAGGTAAACCTCTTTGCTAGGCGAAACAGCTATGGTCTTCACCCGAGGAATTTCAGGCTTGCAGCAGTTATTCATATCATCGGCTTCAGAACCGCCCGAACTTAGTGCAGCTTTTACCTGACCATCGTCGCCGACTTTGACGAGGGATCCATCACCATTTTCGCCTTTTTTGCCACCGCTGCTCTCACTTCCCGCATTATTGCCACCGCCGCTCCCCTGTAGGCTCAGCGAAAGATTGCTGCTATCCTTCAGGCGAAGACTTTGACTCGTTGAATCGATGACGAGAACGCCCACAGCATCGGTGAAATCGGCGGTGACGAGAGCCGCTGACTGGGCACCGTTCATCATCATTCCACCGCCGCCGTCCTTATTTTTATCGTCTTTACCGCAGCCCGCTAGTACCGCAGCCAGTACGAATCCTGAAACCCAAAAGCTTTGATACTTCATACTTGTCGTCCTTATTCTGATGACGAATCCATTCGAAGTGTATTTCGGGTATCTGTAATCATTGTTTAGATATGTTTTTAAATGTCTGTAATCAGTTGAGAAATAGGCAAATGAAAAGCCTTGGTCTCCAGGGTTGGAGACCGAGACTTTTCATTTGATTTGGTAAGGATCTCGATTTAGCCTACAGGCGCTGCGCCAAGAAACTGCTGATGTGCCAAAATTTTAAGCTCGAAAGCGGGAAGCTCCATCGGCTCCAGATCGGAAGGATAGCGGCGACCGCTGCGCTGCCAACGATCTAGCCATGGAGGTCCGAGGAGTTCTCTCTCAAAAGGATTCCGTAAGGCCATGCCCGGAGTCAAAGCAATCGTCGTGTCGGACTTGGCCCCGGTTCCCTTTCCCTTCGCCACACAAAAACCCGCAGCGAGCATAGCCGCCCGAGTCGCAGTGGATGCGGAGTAAGTGAATATCTCTGTCTCTTCGAAACAGCAGAGATCATAGAGCTGCCGAAAGGCTGTCAGAGTCCAGAAATGCCCGTTGGTCTTAGCCGAGAACGGGTCGTAGAAGACGATTTCTGGCGCTGGCAAATCTTTGCATATCGCGTCGAAGTCTCCGGGGCAAAGCGTCCAAACGATTTGACCATCACGGCTCTCCCAGCGCTGCTTTTGAGCGATTCCATAGGGACCACTGTGCTTTAGATGCTTGAAGAGCTTGGGATGGGCCAAGGCCAGATGCAAAGAATCGAGATCATTTTCGCTGCTGTAGATATGCAAGGGCCGCAAGCTCGTCTTCTCGTCGCCTAGCTCGCTTTGTAGACCTTCGTAAGCTTTCAAAGCCGCCATAGCGTTGTGGGCTGCACCCAGACCCACATCCCAAAGCACCAGAGGCTTCTGGCGCTCAGCCGGGTCTTCGCCCGCCCTGACGCGTGTGAGGAGTTGCGACTGCTCCACGTAGAGCATCCGGGCTTCTTCATCCGGCGGCAAGACCGAATGCATGATCTCGCCCGAGTTACGATGCTGGATACTCGCATGTCCTGCGGGACCGAAGACGATTTGATAGTGCCCTCGTTCACGCAGGGCTTCCTTGCTTGGCTTCAGTTTGATAGGTACGCTCACGCGATCTCTGAGTACCAGCAGTTCCCGCTGCTCGCGATAAAATGCGGCAAAGGTATCGGCTAGAATATGAGCTCTCATACTCGCCATGAGCTTATGATAGAACGTCACATTATGAATGGAGAGAAGCTGCGCCGCCAAAGGTTCGTTCGCCTTGAACAGGTGATGGAGGTAGGCGCGCGAGTAATGCTGACAGCAATAGCAGGGGCAGTTAGGGTCGAGAGTGTCTTGCTCGAACTTATGGGCCCCACGCTCTAAGCGGAGCTGCCCGACCGAAGTATAGGCCACACTCTGCTGGGCATGCGCAGTTGGAATGATGCAGTCGAACATATCAACGCCGCGATGCACGGCTTCCAAAAGATCGATGGGAGTACCTACACCCATCAGATAGCGCGGCATGGACTCGGGGAGAAGATTTGCACTCAATTCCGTGAAATCTTCCCGCTGACTTTTGGTTTCACCTACTGCTAGACCACCGATTGCATAGCCATCAAAAGGTAGGCTGCAAATCACCTCAGCACTGGCTCGGCGGAGATCCTCATAGCAGGCCCCCTGGATGATACCGAAAATCGCTGCCGGGCTGTCGCCGCGGGCATCGAGGCTCCGCTTGGCCCATCGATGGGTAAGCTCCATCGCCTCGCGCGCTACATCATAAGGCGCCGTCGATGGTACACACTGGTCCAAGGCCATCATGATGTCGCTAGCGATGGCCAGCTGCGTGCCTATGCTCAACTCGGGCGAGAGCATATAATCACGCCCGTCTATGTAGCTCTTGAAACGCGCACCATCTTCCGTCATCTGACGCGAGTGAGGCAGAGAAAAAATCTGAAAACCACCCGAATCGGTCAGGAAGGATTTAGGCCAGCGCGTAAAACCGTGGATTCCGCCCGAAGCTTTAAATACATCTGGCCCCGGTCTCAAGAGGAGGTGGTAGGTGTTAGCCAGGAGAATATTAGAGCCACTGGTGGCCAGATCTTCAACTCGCAGACCGCGAACAGTCGCCTGCGTCCCAACCGGCATAAAAATGGGCGTCTGCACCTGACTGTGTAGAGTTTCAAAGGAACAAGCTCGGGCACGGGATCCGGAGGCGCGGGCCTCCAGCTTGAATTTCAAACGACTCATCGTATATATCACCAAGTCAAGAAGAAGTAGCTTCTGGCTTATAGCGAAAATACTTTGCGATCGCAAGCTTTAGAAGGCCTTTCGGGCCTCAAAGCAGCTTTCCTTCTATAACCAAATGGCAGGCCTTTTCCAGACCTCGGACACCATGGATAAGCTTACTAAAACGCGGGTCGCTGCTGTCTCCCTGTCGAAAGCGCGCATATATCTGCTGCGCGATCACAGCCAGCCTAAACAGGCCCGAGGTATAGTAGAAAGCCCAGGCATCCAGCGAACATCCACTCAGTTTTTGATAGATCGCAAGCTGCTCGCGCCGGCCCAAAAAACCAGGAACCTGGCTCGGCAGGGTCCGCATCGCCTGCATGAATTCGGGGTCCCCTGCTTCGACCCAGTAGGCAAGCGAGTTGCCGAGATCCATCAGCGGATCACCGATGGTCGCCATCTCCCAGTCGAGCACACCGATAATGCGCGCAGGATTCTGCCGATCAAAAACTACATTATCTAGCTTGAAGTCATTATGAATGAGGCTGCCGCGGGATTCGTCGGTGACTGGCAGATTCTGGGCGAGCCAGTTCATCACAAGTTCAAAATCGGGCGCGTCATCAGTCTTTGCCGTCCGATAACGCTTCGACCAACCTTTAACCTGCCGCTCACGATAGCCTTGCGCTTGGCCAAATGCGCCTAATCCCAGAGCTTCATAGTCGATGCTATGGAGGAGGGCCTGGAGCGATATGAGCTGCTGGATCTGCTCCTGCTGCAGCTCGGGGTCGATCCGAAAACCTTCCGGCAGTTGCGCCCGCAGGATAATGCCTTCAATATAACTCATTACGTAAAAGGGAGCACCGATGATCGCAGTATCTTCACAGTAGTGAAGAGGAGCTGGACACACGGGAAAATGCTCGCGCAGATGTTGCAGTACAAAGAACTCGCGTCCCATATCGTGCGCGGACTGAGCCTTCGCCCCGCGCGGCGGCCGGCGAAGGACGAAGCTTTCTTCGCCAAAGGATACTCTGTAGGTGAGATTCGAGTAACCGCCAGGAAACTGCCGAACTTTATACCCACCCTTCAACTGCAAATGCGCACGGAGGTAAGTCTCGAGTTCAGCTGGCAACTCGTCACCGCTGCGAGGCGCTATAGTTCCTGAATTAGAAATTTCTTCCATAGAGATCGCCTCCAGCGATGGCTTTACTGTTGTTTTCGTGCTCTTTCAAAAGATTGCGAGCGACGCTCATTTTGTGTACCTCATCAGGGCCATCGTAAATGCGCGCAGCGCGTTCTTCACGATAGAAGAACGAGAGTATGAAGTCATCGCTGACCCCGGCTGCCCCATAGGCTTGAATGGCTCTATCTAGTGTCTTACTCAGGACTTCAGCGACAAAAAATTTAAGCATAGAGATATCGTGTCGTGCAGCCCTTCCACCGTCCCGATCAATCAAAGCAGCTGTTTCTCGGACAAAGAGCCGGGCTGCATGCTGTCCTGCCGCGGCTTCAGCTATCCATGCTTTGACGATATCGCTACTTCCCAGCGAGCGGTCATTTCCAATTTGGCGATGGACGGCGCGATCACAGAGGAGATCGAGGGCCCGCCCGGCAACCCCCAACCATCGCGCACAGTGGTGGATGCGTCCATGTGCGAGTCGGGACTGGGCTAGGCGAAATCCTTCGCCCTCGCGGCCGATGAGCTGCTCCTCGGAGACTTCGCAGTTTTCAAAGGCGAGTTCGGAGTGACTGAAAGGCCCCCAGCCGCTGTGTCCCATGACCGACACCTGGCGGACGATACGCAGACCGGGATGAGCGATGGGCAGGAGGAAGAGCGAAGCTCTTTGATGCTCTTGTGCCTCAGGATTGGTCACGGCCATCACAATGCAGTAGGTCGCACCCTCGGCTGCCGTGGTAAACCACTTTTCACCGTTGATCGTCCATCCTCGTGAGCTTCGCTTGGCTTCGGTGCGCATGAGTGTGGGATTAGCACCAGAAGTTTGGCGCTCTGTCATCGCAAAGCATGAACGCATGCGCCCTTCCACTAAGGGAGCCAGAACCTCAGCCTTTTGCTGAGGGCTCCCAAAACTATGCAGGAGCTCGATGTTACCTGCCTCAGGTGCCTGGCAGCCAAAGGCATAGTGGCCAAGCGGTGTACGGCCCATTTCCTCGCTCAGTTCGGCAAATTCTGCGAGTTTGAGCCCGTGACCGCCAAGAGACTTTGGTAAACTCAAGCCCCAAAGTCCAGCAGCTCTAACTTCCTGGCGGGCTTTCTCAAGGGCTTTCCCTAGTTCGTTCCAATCGTGACGGAGGAGCAGGCTTTCAAGGGGATAGAGAGTCTGGGTCACCGTGCGGACTTTACTGCGTAAGCTTGCGAGTACTTCCTCTTGCGACATAAGGGAGGGCCTTCCTGGTGAGAGTTGGCCCAATCTAACAAAAGCGCATTTTAGATGTCCAGAGCTCGCAGCGCACGAGGCGTAAAAGCTTCGAACATCACGGCACTGTCTCTTTCGCAGTGGTTTCCTCTAGGGCAGCAGAAATTGAACGACTTAACTGCGGCGTATCTTTATTGAGCTTAAGATCCTTAACCTGCAGGAGGAGGTTCACGACCTTATACTGCGCCCGAATAGCTTTGAGAGATTCTCCGCTCATAAGCAGCTTCACATCTGTATCTTCGCTTGCAAATGGCTGAATAGAAACACTCACCTGCACGTCGGGTGGCTGGGTCACCGACCAGATAGCTTGTAGGGTATCAGGATGCATGCTCACTCGCTCGCCGTTGTGATACGCACTGAGACCTATCTCTACATTGGTCGCGCTCTCGACGAGTATGCGGGCATGCATGTAGGTTCCCGTAACTTGAATGGGTGGAGTGACTGTTTCCTCCTCTCCAGGTGGATCTTGTGCAACGGAACCAATAGGCCCTACAGGTTCGACATGCGAATCACTGGAGGCTTGGTTCGGCAACTCACTGTCAGTAACAGTAGCGCTGGCGTCAAGACTAGAAGGCGGCTGAGAATCGGCGCCTTGATCGGCGCGGCCGCAGGCCAGAAACATGATAATACTTACTAAGGCTGATGTTAGTTGGGTCACAGGTCACTCCTCTAATTGATACGATTATCGGCCGGAAAATCCTCCGCTTGAAAAAAGTTTAAGACTTTCTCCTTTATTCCATATTTATAGGTACTTAGATTAGTGAAACTAAGGCGAATTAAATCGCCGGTCTCAACCGAGGCCGACGCGGAGCAGTTTATGCGGAAAAGATTCGCGGGTAAAATCTGGCGATTATAGGCAGATTCAGCTTCAGTGCAAAATAAGCTCTTCGCCCTCCTTCACAAAGCGTTTGATGCTAGAAAGCAGATTTTGATATTCAATTGGTTTACTTAGGTGAAAATCGCAGCCTGCTTTCAGACAGCGTTCGAGCTCCTCTTTCATCGCATGAGCGGTCAGAGCGATGATCGGCCTTTTATAGCCGTGCATCCGCAGGCTATGAGTGGCTTCGTAACCGTCTGTACCGGGCATCTGAATATCCATCAAGATGATATCGAAATGGCTTCCCAGAGCTTTATCGATCGCTTCTCGGCCATCGACAGCGGTCTCGACCGATGCACCTGCGAGCTTAAGCAGTCGACTGATCAACTGACGATTGTCGCTGGCATCATCGGCCAAGAGAATTTTCACACCATCGAGGCGAATGCGGCGCTCGTTGCTGGCCGAACGTCCGTCGCCGCTCTGGGACTGGAGTAGGGTCGGTCCATCGACCAGCTTTTCTCCGCTGAGAGGTCCGGGGTCTATCGTCAGAACAAAATTAGATCCCACACCCGGCTTGGTTTCTGCGAGGATTACATCGCCACCGAGCAGCTTCGCCAGCTGCTTGGATATGACCAACCCGAGTCCAGTGCCTCCATAACGACGAGAGGTGGAACTGTCGGCCTGCATAAAGGGTTGAAAAAGGCGACTCGCCCCATTCGCAGTAAGACCGCAGCCGGTATCTTTCACAGCGAAGCGCAGGCGCTGATTAGCCGCTTGCCCTTCGAGCGACACGATGAGTTCAACCTTGCCTTTTTCCGTGAACTTGATGGCATTGCCAAGCAAATTATTCAGGATTTGCTTGAGGCGCAGAGGATCGCTCAGAATCTGCTCGGGCAGAGCAGTCGGGCTGCTCAGCTCGAGCAGAATGCCCTTTTCTGAAGCCTTATACGAATGCACGATACGAATATCGTGGATGATGTCGCTGAGGTTGACACGTACCTGCTCAGCTTCGACTCGCTCAGCTTCGATCTTGGCCAAGTCGAGAACATCGTCGATAATTTTGAGAAGGACCTTCCCATTCCTCGCAATGGCCGTCACACAGTTCTGTCTGTCCTCAGCCGATTGATTAGGCGAACGCAGGAGTTCTGCGAAACCGAGCACCGCACCCAAAGGAGTGCGAATCTCATGGCTCATGTTGGCGAGGAAGCGGCTTTTGGCTCGATTCGCAGACTCGGCAGCCTCATGGAGCACTTCTATTTCTCGTAGCTTCTGCTGCAGCGTGTTGGTCTTCTCTAGTAGCTTCTTGGTCTTCTGATCCAGTTCAACGAAAGTGCGAACCTTGCTCCGCACGACATGGGGATCGAGCGGCTTCAGCAGGTAGTCGACAGCACCTTTCTCATAGCCTTCGAAAATTTGGCTCTTGCTTCCCTGGGAAGCTGTGACAAAAATAATCGGAATCCCTCGACTACGCTCCGCACTCCGCATAAGGCGCGCAAGCTCGAAGCCATCCATATGGGGCATTTGTACATCGAGCAGGGCAAGAGCAAAATCGTGATCCAAAAGCAGAGCCAGAGCTTCGTTGCCCGACAAAGCCGATAGGACTTCCACATCGCGCGAACTGATGAGATTTTCCAGGGCCAGCAGGTTTTCCCTTTTATCATCGACGAGCAGTATTTTAGTCAGACTCATGAGAAAAAACTCCCTGGTTACAGCCTCAGGCCATCAATTCTTTAAGCAAAGCGCTGATTCCTCGTAGAGGTAAAATATGATCGATCCCTCCCAAAGCCAGCGCGGCCAGGGGCATCGTGGGCACAGTAGCATCCTCGGGATCCTGCACCACCGTCAGCCCACCAGCTTCTCGGATAGCCTGCAGGCCTTTTGCCCC